>CACZNW010000022.1 GCA_902782595.1 uncultured Methanobrevibacter sp.
AATTTTTAATTTTTTTGGGCTGGTAGCTCAGATGGTAGATCGTCGCCTTGGCATGGCGGAGGCCCCGGGTTCAAATCCCGGTCAGTCCATTTTTTTAAATAAGATATAATCGTGATTATATTATGTTGTTGATTGCTCAAAACCACTTACAATTAATTGTAGAAGTAGCAATAATGCTATTTGTTATATGGGTATTTGCATTAAACCTAATCCCTTTATCACTTAGTGTTGTGACTTTTTTATCTTTGTTTATTATGGGTGGTTTTACATTAATTTTTGGTGCAGACATTGCTCTTTTGGTAATATCTTCGAGTCAGGCAGAATTTACTCACCCTTTTGGTCCGATTGCACTTTTGGGTACTGTCGCCGCTTTGGCATCGCTGAAAGTAATGAAGGAATCGGGTGTGGACATAAGACCCCTTAGAAGATTTGTGATTATTTTCCTTGTTGGAATTACAATATTCGGAGGATTGATGCACAGGTCATTTTTAGTATTATGGGTAATCGGATTATTCTTCGGTTATCTGATAATTTCAAAATCCTTCAGAGAAAAATCAGTATTCACTGCTAAAAGGATTTTATCATTCTTGGGAGTTATTGCAGTAGGTTTTGTTCTTCTGGAAGTTGTTGCAAGAGTATCCGGAATGACAATTTTCTCACCATTATTAAGATTAGGAAGGATTGAGCAGTATTCTCTTTCAAGTATTAAAACGGTTTTAAGTAATATTCAACTAATCGGTCACAATGCAAACGCATCCTACTGGGGAGCAGAAGGTACGGCATTTGCTGAAGGATACATTACACTGCCGATGCAGTTTGTGTTATTCTTCGGACTTCCTTTCCCGATGTTTTTCGGTATACTGGTCAACCAGAAGGATACAATCGACTATATGCTTCCGGGAATATTCGGATATGGTTTTGACTTTGGAATATTGGGACTGGTCGGTTTGGCCATATTTGTGGTCGGCACAATTATCATCGGATTTGAAGTATTGAAAAGATACCGTGAAAGAAGAGAGAAAAACAATAAAAAATATCTTGGTAGAGAAGTATTATTAACCGGTGCTTTGGCATCATTCTGTGCACAGGCATTAATAGGAATGTTTGTATTTAACAGAACTATCAATGGTATGGCACTTTTAACATTTATTTTTGTAGGTACATTGATTCTGGCCAATGTAGTTACACTTAAAACAAGATCCTAGAGGTATTATTTTATGAAAGCTTTGGTTTTACTTGGATGTCCCGAGACTCCATCCCAAACTCCGATGGCAGTTTATGTTTTCAGTAAATTAACAAAGATGGGCTATGATGTTGTCATAGCGGCAAACCCTGCAGCGGCAAAACTTGTTAAAATATCAGACCCTGAAGAATTGTATAATCTCTGCATTGTCGATTTGGAGAGAACATTAGGTGAAATTAAACAGGGAGATTATGACCTGCTGGTCGGTTTTGTTCATAAGGATGCTGCAGCATCATTTTTTGTAACATTTGAACAGATTTTACAATGCAGATCTCTTGCACTGGTATTTTCAAGAGATGCAGATGAAGTTGAAGAGTTTGTTAACCTTATAGATGAAAGCGGAAGCAATGCTTTAATTGCTGCAGTAAGAGCTTTCCATAATCCTTCACCGATTAAAGTTAAATTTGACAGAGCAATCAAGGAGTTTGAATAAAAATGTCTTTTTGTCTAGATACTTACCTTCAGCAATCCGATAATTATGAGATTCATGCTTCAAAAGCAGGTTTTAAAGACTGTGCAATGATTATAAGATTCAAAGCAGATGATCTGGTTTATATTAAACCTGGAGATGAAGTTTTAGGAGTTAGAGTCATTGGCATACCTCCGATTCCAATCGGATTTGACCATAAAAAGGGAACAGTCTTTTTACCCTACACCAAACCGTGTCACGGAACTTCAGTAGTTGAACTTCCGATTGATGAAGAAGAAGTCGAAAAAATCAGAAAACTTGACACCGGTAAGTAAAATGAAATCTACAGTTGTTGGAAGCTATCCGGTAGAACTCAGTGAACCTTCTTCATTCAAAGATAAACTGTTGAATGCTATTGGAGCTTATGACCCATTTAAGCAGGCAATTAAAACAAGCGTCATGGCTCAACTTGATGCGGGAGTAGATATTATATCGGACGGTCAGGTTAGAGGGGACATGGTTTCTATTTTTACACAATTCATTCCCGGAATGAAAATTGTTGACGGAAATACTGAAATTGTCTCAAAAATCAGAAATCCCACTAGGGAAATCTCAGTTAATGACCTGAAGTATGCAAAAAAAGTCATGAGTGAATATTATGGCGGTAAAATCCCAGAAGGAAAAGGAATAAAAGGAATCATTACCGGTCCGAATACGATTGTTCACTCTTCAAGAATCCGTTCTTTTTACAAAAATAAGGAAGACGCAATAATCGACCTTGCCCACTCATTAAAATTTGAAGTGGATGCCATTGAAAAGAATGCATCCCCGATTTACATTCAAATTGATGAACCGTTTTTATCCACAGGAATGGTGGATATGAAAACCGCACGTGAAGCCATTGATATCATTAGGGACGGTATGAACATACCCCTTGCAATGCATGTCTGCGGAATATTGTCCGATGCATTCAAGGACATTTCCAGATTCAATGTTGATATTCTGGATTTCGAATTTGCAGGAAACAGTGTTAACCTTGGAGTTTTACAGAAAAATGCTAATTTGATATCTGGTAAAAAAATAGGATTCGGATGCGTTGATTCATCAGTAAATACCGTTGACAATAAAGGGGATGTTGATGAACTGGTATTAAAGGCCATTGAAATTGTTGGAAAGGATAATCTGATTTTGGATCCGGATTGTGGTCTTAGAAGGGCACCGGGTGATGTTGCGTTTAAAAAATTGAAACTAATGAATGACATTAAGGACAAATACAGTTAAATCCCTCTTCCGGTGATTAGTGATGAGTGATTATTGCAGCAGATGCGGTGAAAAATTAAAGGAAGATGCAGTATTCTGCGGTAATTGCGGTCAGAAAGTTCCGGGTAAAAACAAACGGTTTTCAAATAAACATATTCTTTTAATTATTGTTATTGCAGCAGCAATTCTTACCGTATTTTTATCAGTAAATCTCTTTTTAACCCAGACTCAGACAGTAACAGTTGACAATGTCAGATTCGAACTGCCGGCAGATTATGTTAAAGAACCGCTTCGAACCGATGTTAGTTATGATGAAAACGTCAAATCAAGTGCAATGGGGTGGAGCAACAATAAATATTATATTGAAATTGGTGTTGCAAAAACACCGGGTTCAGGATTTAACAGCGAAGAAGTCGCAGCAGGTTTGGGCGGAACACCCACTAAGATGTTTGGACATTCCGGTTATTACCTTGACTATGATAATGAAGGGTGTGCATTCATATTCGGTTTAAAGGATGAGGTATGCATGGTATATGTGTCTGATTACGATGCATTCGGTGATGTTAAGCTGGTAGGTCAGGTATGATTATTAAAAAATATGTTAATAGGGAAATATTTCAAATCCCTATTTTTTTCAACGATATTCATGTTTAAAGTTTTTATCATATAACTTAGATGCATTAAACTCACCTGGGTCGAGGACATCTCCCACTACAATCATTGCAGTCTTTGTAATATTGGCATCTTTAACTTTTCCTGCAATATCCTCGAGGGTTCCTCTAATTATTTGCTGGTCCGGCCAGGTTGCCTTTTTAACAACTGCCACGGGGGTAGTTTTTTCATAACCTTCAAGCAGTTCATCAACAACCTTATCAATCATTCCAATTCCTAAAAAGATACACATGGTTGCATGATGCTTTGAAAAGCTGGCCAAACTTTCACCTTCAGGCTTTGGAGTTCTGCCTTCAGGACGGGTGATGATGACACTCTGTGAAATCTCAGGTAATGTCAACTCGGCTTCAAGAACGCTTGCTGTTCCAAACAGTGAACTGACTCCCGGAATGATTTCATAGTCAATGTCATGTTTTTTAAGTTCACGAATCTGTTCGCCGATGGCTCCGTAAATCGAAGGGTCTCCGGTATGTACACGGGCAACCAGTTTGCCTTCATTCACTGCTTCGGTAATTATTGCATCAGTTTCTTCTAAATTTAAATATGCACTATTGTGAATCACACAATCATCTTTTGCAGGACATAAAACATCTTTATTTACAAGTGAACCTGCATATATAATCACATCAGCTTTTTCAATGGCATTTCTTCCTTTAACGGTAATCAAATCAGGATCTCCAGGTCCCGCACCGACAAAAATAACTTTACCTTTCATATTTACTTTTTTATGTCAGGTAATATTTAATAATTTTGCAACAAAATTGACTTCAGTTTAGAGTAAACTTTATTAATATCTAAAATAATTAAAAAATATGGACAACAGAGGTTTTATTTCAATAGAATATTTATTTTCATTATTTATTATCATGATTATTGCTTGTGGAGTGTTATTTTACGCGTCCGCATCAATATCATCAAGTTTGAATATTGAAGATAGTGTCACACACAGACTGATTCTGGATGATGTGGCAGATGTAATAAGTCATGTGAACTCAAACGGCATCGGTTATTCAAAATACCTAAAACTGCCTTCTGATAAGGGATATTTCGAGATTACTGTTGATAAAAATAAACTAACAATGGAATACTCCGGAAAAAAGGGAGAAACAATGATGATACTGGTAAACACCAATTCAAAATATAAACTCATCAGCGGAAAAAGCTATGTGGTTACAAAAACATCAGAAGGAATCGTGATATCATGACGGACAATAAAGGTCAGATTTCAGCAGAATTTCTATTTTTATTAGGTGTTTTAATATTGATTGTCATGCTGTCTGTTGTGTTTGTAGCACAGGAGTATGAATTGAATATTGCAATGGCAGCCGCTAGAAACGGTGCAACAGAAGGTGCTGCGGCTTTATCAGGAGGAATTTATCCGGAAGATACATTTAGAGAATATTCAACATCAAAGACAGGTTTACTGTCTCCCTATTCGGTTGAAATCATCAATATTTCCTATGCTGATTTGGGACATGACATAAACTATGATAAAAAAAGAATACAGTTTAAGGTATATGCAAAAACATCACAAAGGTTTAACAGTGATGAACTCGTCTCAATTGGTGACAGAATTAATTATAATTTAAGAAAATCACTTGCGGTGAGCTTTAATTCAACGGCTTCAACAAATAAACTGTACAATCCGGTTTTCTCCAGTCATTATGTTTACACAACAGCTAATGTTAAATGGGTTTAATTCCATAAAGTATAATATGACACGTTACGAGAAAGGTAAAAATTCATTAGAAAGTATACAGGGCAGGTCAGTTGAAGAAATCTTTAAGGATCTTGAAGATATTGCACCTGATTTGTCAAGATTTGTTGTTGAATTTCCATATTCTGAAATCTACACCCGTGAAGAGGTGGATTTAAAAACCCGTGAATTATGTACTGTTGCAGCACTCACAGTCTTGGGAACAGTTCCACAGCTTAAGGACCATATCAATGCGGCATTAAACGTTGGAAACAGTCCAACAGAAATTGTTGAAATAATCATGCAGATGAGTGCCTATTGCGGATTTCCAAAATCAATTAATGGAATAATGGCTGCAAAGGAAGTATTTGTCGAAAATGACTTGCTGCCATTAAAGTAGGATTTGAATGACATTTGAACCGGCAGTGGCCAGAAAACTGAAGGAAGAATTAATTGACATTATTAAAAAAAGAAAAGATGTTAATGAATATGGGATGATTGTGTACAAGTATGTTTTCATAACTGAATTGGGAATGCCTCTTCAGGAAGATTGGGGAATTGAAATAATGCACGATTCGTTCATATTATATATAATTCCTGATAATCTTAAATTCAATCTTTTAAAAGAACTGGCGGATGAATTTAAGGAATTTGAAATTTCTTTCATGTCTAATTCCCATAATCTAATTAAATTAAAATTCAAATTGAGTGATTTCAGTGTATGATGAAAAGGAAAAACGGCAACTGATGGATGATCTGGTTGAGATGGAAACATTCAAGCCAGACGTTGGAGATGAAGGAAAAATCCTTCAGGATGATTTGAAGCAATATTTCATTAATGGCAACGGCGATAGGGATGACCTGATTTTCAGGCTGGAGCTGTATTTCTATGCTTTCAAACTGTTCTGCCGTAAATCAGTAAAAATAGATAGAAATCAATTCATAGTATTTTTAAATGATTCATTTTTGGATTACCATTTGATAAATCTTGTTAAAAAAGATTTAACGGATTTTGAATTGGAAATAGAAGCCGTTAAAGATAATAATGAAGTGTTAATCAATCTTAATTTCACACTGCATTTTTAGATTTTGAAAATTTTACGGGCATTTCCGGTGGTTATCTCATCAACCTCGCTTATGTCCATATCTTTTATCTCAGCAATCTTAGCCACGGCTTTGGTAACATTTGCAGGTTCATTTCGCTCTTCTTTTGTCATTGCCAGATAAGGACTGTCAGTTTCAGTTAAAACATAATCAAGGTCTATTTTTTCAATCAAATCCTGGTGATGTTTGGAATAACATAACATTGTCGAAAAACTCATAACGCAGTTGTCCATGTTCATGATTTTTTTGGCAGTTTTCAGACTGCCTCCATAACAGTGGAAAACAAAATAAGGTATGTCTTCATATTCGGGAATTATATTTACCGCTTTTTTCTCACAGTCTCTAACATGCATTACAATCGGGACTTTATACTCATTGGCAAGTTCTAAAAATCCCTTGAATATCTCCTGCTGTCTTTCACGCAATGTTTTATCTGTAACATAAAAATAATCCATTCCCACCTCACCTACTGCAACGATATTGTCAAGATATTTTTTGATGTTGTCATGGGCAATTTTTATATCTTCCTCGGAAGCGTTCTGTGAACTGACGGGGTGGAAACCGAAAGTCGGATAGATAAAACCTTCATAATCCTTTGAAAGCTGCAGTACCTTCATGTTACTGTCATTGCTGTATCCTGAAACGATAACATAATCCAATCTGTCCTGTGCTCTTTTAATGACTTCGATTCTATCGGGGTCAAACTCTTCAAAATCAATGTGGCAATGGGTGTCAATCATATTTTAAACTCCAAATCTTCTCTCACGTTCCTGATATGACCTGATTGCTCTTATGAAATCAACTTTTCTAAGTTCAGGCCATAAAGTTTCACAGAAATATAATTCGGAATAGGAGGACTGCCATAATAGAAATCCGCTTAGGCGTTCTTCGCCGCTGGTACGGATGATTAAATTCGGATCGGCCAGTCCCTCAGTGTAGAGGTTTTTGCTTACAAGATCTTCGTCAACATCATCAATTGTGATTTTACCGTCCTGCACGTCTGCAATTATTTTTTTGAATGAATCGATTATTTCCAAACGTCCATCATAACCAATAGCTATATTGAATAATCTTTTATCGTAATGTGCAGTAGCATCTTCAGCTTCTTTTATTGCTTCACGCACGCTTTCCGGAATCAACTCAGTTCTTCCAACCACTTTTACTCTTACTTCGTTTTTGTGTATTTTTTCATGGTCTACCAGTCTTTTGAAGTTTTTAACAAATAAATTCATTAATCCTTCGACTTCGTGTTCGGGTCTGTTGAAGTTTTCTGTTGAAAAAGCATATACTGTTATAATTTCAATTCCAAGTTCAATACTCCAGTCAAGAACCTTTTCTAATGTGTCAACTCCTATTTCATGTCCTTTAACTACATCTATATTTCCCTGAAGTTTGGAGTATCGTCTGTTGCCGTCCATAATTATGGCAACATGTTTCGGCATTTTTTCCGGTTTTAAATCACGGGTAATGTACCATTCATATAATCTATAAAGTATATTCTCTGCCATTTTTATCCCTTATTTTGACAAATCATTAGCTAATATTAAACTACGGACATAACCATCAATACTCTGGTCTCGACTTGTATCGATGTAAACTCTATCAATTCCAAAGGTTACCGCACCGTAACTTGGCCAGGAATTAAGCAGGACAAGTGTTCTAAATATTATATTTCCGACTCTTCCGTTAGGTGCTATGATGATGTTTGCGTTACTGTTTATTGCTTTTTCGATTAGGATAAAATAGTTTTCCACATCTTCCTGTGTGTTTTCTTTAATGAGTTTTGTTAGTTTTTTACTTTCTTTAATGGAATTTGACACTTCTTTTCCTCGTCCAAAGTCGTCTTCTCTTCCTTCGGCAAGAACTGCAATTTTCGGTTTTTTGCCTACTTTTTTAAGGAAATCAATACAGTTTAATGTGATTTCATATCTTTCCTCAACATTTGTACCCTCATCAATTCCAACAGGAGACAGTAAAAATTCATATTCTTCTCCGTTAACGTATGTTGCCCTTGATAAATTGGGGTAGTGTCCCTTGAGTTCCTGCATAATATTGGACGCCGGAAGTGAACCACGGACTACTGCATCAATATTATTGTCTAAGACGGCTTTTACTAAGTCTTCATCACTATATATTAATCTTATATCCGTTTTTGGGTGTTTTTCTTTAAAAATATGACACGCTTGTATTATATTTTCATTTTCTCCAACACCTATAGCTATTGTTTTCATTAATTTAATTATTTATATTTTATTATAAATTAAAGTTTTCTAATTTTTGCGGTTTTTGTGAAAAATTTTTAATATGATTAAAATGAAAAAATATTATTAAATTGTGTTGAAAATTTTTGAGGTTGTGATTGGGTGGTTTTTGGACTTAATGATTTGTCAGGCTACAGCGAGATTGATGAAGTTAAAATTCAATTGATTGAGGATGTATTTCGAAGTTTTCCTCAAACTGAAATGTTAAAATGTAATGGGTTGGATCCTGATTTTGATATAAGTGAAGCAAAACCATGTTTTTTATCAGATAAGCTTAAGGTTAAACATTGTCCTAAATGCGGTCGTGAATATTCCATGTCCGAAAATGTCTGTCTGGAGTGTCTTGTTCTTTTAAGGGCATCTGATGAAATTGATATTATGGACATTGAGTCAGATTTTCATTTTGTTTTTAAAGGCAAAAATACATATGATGACTTTAACGGTCTTTTAAGTTCTGAAAACATGTTAAAAATCAATGAATTCAATTTCACTATCGACGATTTTTCACAGGTGTT
The DNA here is from genome assembly GCA_902782595.1 of uncultured Methanobrevibacter sp. GTDB lineage: Archaea > Methanobacteriota > Methanobacteria > Methanobacteriales > Methanobacteriaceae > Methanocatella. The sequence goes on from CACZNW010000022.1 coordinate 9,161, forward strand.
GCATGATATCAAATCACAGGCATTTAAAAATTTTGACCAGATGGTTAAAAGCAACAAAATAGATTTTGACAGCCTTGACATATTGGATAAAATAATTATTTTCACCAAGTCATTTGCGAAAGTCGAATACAAATCTTCAGGAGGACAGTTAGGTTATTTTGAAAGAAATACGATTTTTGTTGATGACAGACAAACCAAATCACTTCAAATCACTACACTGATTCATGAACTCTCCCATTTTTTAATTCAGGAAATCCTGATAGGGGTTATCTGCAGGATATTGAACTGTTCAGCCAATTCTTTTGTAGAATATTTAACCGCTTCCATACTGTCATATTCTTCCTTTACTCAACTCATTGATGAATATGCTGCCCATAATGTTGAGGGAAGGTTTACGATTTTTGGTTTTCAGGATTATTCGTCATACAAACAGATTGAAAAAAGTCTCGACGGGCATATGACTCATGATGAAATTGAGATTACAAAATCAATAGGAAATACTTTTGCAATCAATATTAAAGATATTCTGGAATCTTTAATCGATAAGGATTTGCGAAAAGACATTAAAGACCAGTTTATGAGAGATTGTCTGGACAGACCAAATTACTCTGCTCTTTCAATGGAAAACTGTCAGATGTTAAATGATGAAGGATTTATGAAGGCAATATGGTTAATTTTAAATGAGGGATTTGAATTCGCCAGTTCAAATGCCGATAAGATATTGTCCCAAATCAAATAGAATAATTTATTAATGATTAAAATAAAATATTAAATAACAATCGCCATTTTTGTGTTATAATTAACTAAATTTAGCATGACTGATGCAATTTTACAAATTGCATACTGTTTTTCAAAATGTTTCGATTGATTAAAAAATCGTAGGTGGTAATGATGGATAATCGGAAGTGGATAGAATCATTATTGGATGATATGGTTGAAAGTCAATGGACTAAAGACATTATAAAGCAAGAATATGAACGTCTAAATAAATCCGGTGAAAATGATGGGATTAAATCAATTGAAGATTTAGAACCTATCAGTCAATATTCTAAAAAAGAGCTAAATGACTGTGAATTTCAGCAAAATGACTTCAATGTCCAGCTGGATAACTTTTCTAGAAGTGATTATGAGGATTATTTGATTTCACAGGCTGTCGATACTATTGGGGAAAATGAATATTTTGAGGAAATTGAATTCAGTGATGATTACCTTGAAAATTTGATTAGACAGCATTTGGATGAAGAAGAAGACTTCCTTGATATGGTTATGAAGGAAGCTATTGCTGAAGACGGTTATTTTCAGGAGTATATAGAACAGCATTTTTACGAGGAAAACCTTAGGGATTATCCGGAACCTGATTTTTATTTTGATAATAATGAAGAGGTCTATTACTATGAATGTCCCGAAGAAAAAGAGGTATTTGATGATTTGGGAGATACCAGTTATATGGATCAGGGAATATATAAAGGAGCAAACACGGATAGCTTTGAAGAGCCCTTTGAATATTCCTATTATGAAGAGCCATTTTCTGATGATGACCTCTATTATGAAGGGCAAATAAATGATTCAGAACTTGATGAAGAGATATATAGGCAGTCTCAGGATTTTATTGATGTCGGAGATTTTCCCGATGATTTAATTCTTGAAGAACCGGATGATGATAATGTGGAGGGTCTGGTTAAGGAAAGACTGTTTGAAGAGAAATATCTTGACAGGATTTTCGTTGAAATCATTAAAAGGGATAAATACTGGGACAGAATTATTAAGGAAAAATTAGCGAGAGACGAAAAATTCAGGGAAAAAATTGCTAAATTTTCTTAATTTCCCCTTTTTTTTAGTAAAAGACTTTAAGGTCTTTTAACATATTAAAATCTATGAATGTCAAACAGAGAATTTTAGAACTAAACAGCCAGCATACCGGTCAAAGTGTCGATATTGATGATTTGCTTTTAACTTTTCTCACCCAATTTCAATTATTTGAACCATGCAGGTACCTCTCAGAAGATGATGAATGGGTGAACGTGGTCATGATTTCACCCGATGACAGTAATGTGTCACAGGCACTGTCCATCAGAAAACATCAGATTGTCACTTTCGGAATTTTCAACCCGGAAGAAATTGAACTTAATTTGGCTCCTCAAAGTGATTCAGAGGATTTTTACCAATGAGAGAAATATTTTTGGATGACAGTTTTGATGTGGAGGAAACCACCGTTCAAATTAATTCCGTCATGTCCAAATGGTCAATTTGTCTTTTAGACATTAACGGCCATGACTGGTTAATCTATGATTATGATATGAATTTAAGGTATCTGTTCAGGTTCAGGGTTGATTTTCAAAACATTGAGACAAGGATAAAATTGGAAGATTTGAAACTCAACATCATTCACCACATTGAATCATTGAAGGATGAAACCACATACAGAGATAATTTGATAAGTTCTCAAGTCCTTAAATAAAAAAAGAAATAAATATTATTATTTAACATATCTGTGCAAGAATTCTCCGGTTTCTTTAATTTGGAGAGGTTCAATCACTGACATCATAATCATCAATCATACAGTATGTAAACTGGGGATGTTTTTCTTCAATCTGGTTCAATATTTTGTTTTTAACTTTTTCTCTGTCAGCATCAAAGTCAACGATAATATCGAATGTTACGAGTTTTTCACTCTCTTGGACTATAAATCCATGTATTTCAATAACTTCTTCATATTTTGAAGCAATTTCATATAAATCATCACGGATATTGCTGAATTCATCATTTCGGGCATATATTCCAACAGTTAGTATGATTGAATACTCTTCGTAGATTTTAAGTGAAATCTGACGGGTCAAATTGTGTATGTCCAGTGCGGTAAGGTGGTCATTGACTTCAACGTGAACTGACCCCTGCATGGATTCGGGTCCGTAGTTATGCAAACTCAAATCATATGCTCCGTAAACTTCGGGAATTTCACAGATGGACTCTTTTAGCTCACGTGCCAGTTCAGAATCAATTCTTGCTCCAATCATGCTGTCAAGAGTTTCTCTTAACATATCAATACTTGCTTTAATAATCACAAGCGATATGATTACTCCTAAAATTCCTTCAAGAGAAATATGGAGGAATATGGAGATGATTGCAGCTATTAATGTTGAAAGGGACAATATTGCATCGAAAAATGCGTCACTTCCGGATGCAACCAGTGCCTGCGAGTTAATGTTTTCACCAATGTTTTTCACATACCTGCCCAAAACCAGTTTGACAACAACTGCAACTGCAATTATAACAAGTGAAACTGGGGTGTAATTTGTAATGTCGGGTGTGAATATTTTTGGCCATGATTCCATAAATGCAGTGATACCTGCCCAAAGGACAATTGCGGCAATAATTACTGATGAAAAGTATTCAATACGACCATAACCATAGGGATGGTTTTTGTCAGGTGCCTTTCCTGCAAGTTTGGTGCCGATAATTGTAATTATTGAAGATAATGCATCAGTTAAGTTGTTTACCGCATCCAAAGTAATTGCAATGGAATTTGTAAGTATTCCGACAACAGCTTTAAATGCCACTAATATGAGATTGACGATAATTCCGATTATACTTGTTTTAATAATTTTCTGTTGCCTTGACATGCATATGATATTTATATTTAATAGTAATTAAATGAACTGAAAATAATTCAAAAATTTTAAATATTTTCAGTTTTATACTAATTTCATGGAGGCATAATAAATGTCAGTATATGATTTTGAAGTAAAAGACGGTGAAGGAAATACCGTTTCATTATCCCAATATGAAAACAAAGTGCTTTTGATAGTAAATTCAGCAACAAAATGCGGGTTCACTCAACAATACACAGAATTAAACGAAATCTATGCCGAATTCAATGAACAAGGTTTTGAAATCTTGGATTTCCCATGCAATCAGTTTGGAAAACAGGCACCGGGTACAACCGAGGAAATCACCGAAGTCTGCAGATCCAAATGGCTGGTTCCATATGCAATCTTTGAAAAGGTGGATGTGAATGGTGACAATGCATCTCCATTATTCGAATACTTAAAAAACGAACAGCCGTTTAAAGGTCTGACTGGAAATGGTGCAGGCAAACTCAAATTGGTAGTTAAAATGAGGGACAGGCATTATAAGGACAACAATGATATCAAATGGAATTTTACCAAATTTTTAGTTGACCGCAAAGGCAATGTGGTTGGGAGATTCGAGCCTACAGAAGATTTGGCTGATGTTAAAGAAGCTATCAAAGCTTTATTGTAACTTTTTTTTGTTGTGCAGTTATTTCATTATACTGAAATAACTTAATTTTATTAACTATTACAAACAGATATATTATTTAATTATAAAGGTGCAGGCAAATGTATAAAAAAATATTATTACCTACAGATGGTTCAACCTATGCGGATCAGGAAGTTGAAAGAGTAGTAAATTTAATCGCTGATGATGGTGAAATCATTATTTTATCTGTTGCCGGCAGATTAACATCAAGTGCTTTTCAGTCAAGAAAAAAAATAAAAAAAGTCAATGAAAAACTTAAAAGGGACGCTCAAAAATACGCCGACAATATGGCTGCAAAATTTGATGACACTTATAACGTTAAAATAATGGTTTTAACCGGTTTTCCGGCAGAAACAATTAAGGAAGTCACTGAAAAAGAGGGTGTTGACTTGATTATCATATCTGCTTCCGGAAAAGGTGGTCTTCACAGATTTGTCATTGGAAGTGTGGCCGAAAAAGTATTGAAAAACAGTGAAGTTGACGTATTATTGGTTCACAATGATTAAGGAGAGCATATGAATTTAAAAAATTTAGTGATTGTTCTGATTATACTTGTTTTAATCGTAACCGTTGGAGCATTTTTCTACATCCAGGCAAACTCACACAATACCAAGGTGGAGGTTATCAGTAACTCCACATTAAAAAACGGGGATATTGTCAGGATTGTATTAAATGATGAATACAGGAATGTTTATCCGGGAGAAAGTGTTCATATTAAAATATTGGATGATTCAGGTTGGGCGGATAACTATGATGTTGTAACTGATGATTCAGGTGAAGCGTCAATAGTTTTATCAGCATTTGAAAATGGGAATTATACCATTCATACAAATTATAATGGAACATTATTCAACAAGCCTTACCATGGAATAAACTCACTTGTAATCGATGACGGTTATTATGATGATGGTTACTATTATTAAGTGATATAAATGGGTTTTAAATCTAAACTGCTTAATCTTAAAGATTGTGCTGTAAACTCAATGATATATAACACTTATTATAACAAATCCATTGATGAAAAACTTGTTTATCTGGAATCCCGTGATGGATTGGATTTTACAGGAAATATCTTCAGGATAGTTGAGGAATTATCAACAGGTAAGTATGGTGATTTGAAAATCCATGTTCATGCAAAACCTCATGTTGCTGACAGGATTAAATCTTTACAGAAAACTTATGATTTAAAAATTGATAAAATCATCACAAAAGAGGCTCTGGCAACTAAAACTTTGGAAAAGGCAAAATATATTTTCACAGATTCGGGAATCCGACCTAAATATGTAAAAAGAGAAGGTCAGATATTTGTAAATACCTGGCACGGCACTCCTCTTAAAGTAATGGGTAAATACAATACTGCTGAAGAGCATCGCTTGGGTAATGTTCAGCATCCTCTGCTTTCATCAGATTATCTGCTTTATCCAAATGAGTATATGATGGAAAAGATGCTTGATTCATATATGATTGAAAAGATTTTCCCCGGCAAAATTTTACTTGAAGGATATCCGAGAAACAGCGTTTTTTTCACAGAATCCGATTTGAAAGATGATTTAAACTTAACAGATTATGAAATATTTGCATATATGCCGACATTTCGCGGAATATTCATGGACCGTGATGATGAATCTCAAAAAAATAAGGTTGTTAAATATTTAACAAAAATGGATTCACAACTCACTGATAATCAGATTCTTCTTGTGAAACTCCATGTTTTAAACGAGTCTAAAATAGATTTTGATAAATTCAAGCATATCCGACCATTTCCAAAAGATTATGAAACATATGATGTTTTAAATATGGCGGATGTTTTAATAACTGATTATTCCAGTGTGTTTTTTGATTTTGCAAATACTCGTCGAAAGATTATTTTATTCAATTATGATGAAACAGATTACTGTTCTTATCGCGGATTTTATTTCGGTTTGGATGAACTGCCGTTTCCAAAGGTTCAAAATACCGATGATTTAATTGAAGAGATGAATCTGTCTAAAAATTATGATGATACTGAATTTATGGATAAATTCTGTAATCATGACAATCAGGATGCCGCTGAAAAAATCTGCAGACATATTTTTCTTAAAGATAAGGTATGCGAGGAAACTGAAATTAAAAATGAAAATCCGAACATATTAATTTTTGCCGGAGCATTGTATAAATTCGGTATTGCATCATCATTATTCAATTTACTTAATAATCTTGATAAGAATAACTATAATTTCTTCATTACATTTCTTCAGTGGGAGGAAAATGTTGAGCTGAATCATGAGGAAATATTTGAAATGATTCCTGAGGGTGTTGAAGTTCTGCCAATCCGTTTTAATTTAACACCAACTGTCAAAGAAAAAATGGATTACAATAAGTTCTACTTGGCGGATAAGGATATGGAATGTCCTGAATCATTGATTAAATTATTTAAAAGATCATTTGTTAAACAGTTCGGCACTGTCAGATGGGACATGGTTATCGACTATGACGGATATAATCATGATGAAACATTGATGTTTGTCTCATCAGGCCGTAAAAGTAGTGTCTGGGTTCACAATGACATGGTTCAGGAGATGGTCACCAAGCACAATCAAAACAAGAATATTTTAAGGCATGCATATTCAAATGCGGATAATGTATGTATTGTATCTCCCAGTTTAATAAATTCCACTGGTGAAATCAGTGGTCGCAGGGATAACATCAGTGTTGTCCATAATTTAAATGATTATCCTTCAATATTGGCCAGATCAAAAGAAGATCTGATGATTAATCCCAATACCAATATTTACAATAATGATATTGTAGATGTTTTAAACAAAGATTCATTTAAATTCATCACTATCGGCAGATTTTCACCTGAAAAAGGTCATGTCAGATTAATAGAAGCATTCAACGAATTCTGTAAGGACTATCCTGATTCACAGTTAATAATAATTGGAGGCTATGGTGTTATGTATGAAGAAACATGCAAACTGGTTGATTCAGTTGAATATGGAAGTAATATTACTTTAATCAACAATATTTCCAATCCGATGCCTATACTTAAACAGTGCGATTTATTTATATTGTCTTCGTTTCATGAAGGCTGGCCGATGGTTTTAATGGAAGCCGATACACTGAATATTCCAATAATTTCAACAGATATTGAATCCACAAGGGCTATGAAGGACTATGCAGGAGTGCTTGTTGAAAATTCACGGGACGGAATTTTACAGGGAATGCATGATTTTGTTTTAGGTAAAATTAAGCCTAATAATTCTGATTTTAAAAAATATAATGATGAAGCACTCAAAGAGTTCAATAAAATAATTAATAATTGATTTGCCAATGTGGGTAAGATATCACAGATTAATAATTTTTTGTCTCGGTTTTCAATTTTAATGATATTATTTCCATGGAAAAAGTTCGATTAATATGTGATATTAATGTGAGGTCATTTTCTCGGAGATGGGTACTGTTTGACATATCTTTAAACAAATAATTATTTATTATATTTTATCAAATATATTATTAAAAATCTTTTATATTTTATGTGAAATTATGGCTTTTAAGGATAAAATTAAAAAATATAAGCAGTGTTCTATCAATAATTTAATATATCGTAACTATTACAATAAAGAAATTGATGATAATCTGGTTTATGTTGAATCAAGAGATGGAAATGATTTTACAGGTAATATCCTTCGCATAGTTGAAGAATTATCAACCGGAAAGTACGGCAATTTTAAAATAGTTGTTTATGCAAAAAAGAATGTTCATCCTAAAATAAAAAAATTGCAAAAGAATTATAATTTAAAAATAGATAACATCATATCAAAAGAGTCAACCGCCACAAAAACATTGGAAATAGCCAAATACGTTATTGCTGATTCGGGGATGCGTCCCAAATTCGTTAAACGTCCAGGACAAATCGTAATTGATACCTGGCACGGCACACCCTTAAAGACCATGGGCATTGATAATGAAGCTGAAGAGCACAGGTGCGGAAATATCCAGCAGGCATTCTTTGCATGCGATTATCTGCTTTTTCCCAATGAATACATGAAAAATAAAATGCTCAAGTCATATATGATGGATAAAATCTTTCCCGGAACCATTCTGTTTGGAGGTTATCCGAGAAACGGTGTATTCTTCACAAAAAACACTGATTTAAAAGAAAAGTTAGGATTTAGGGATAAGGAACTGTTTGCATACATGCCGACATTCAAGGGACTTTTTCTGGATAGAAAAGATAAAAAACAAAGAGATATTGTTTATGTTTATCTAAAAGAAATCGATGATAAATTAACAGATAATCAGGTTTTACTGGTTAAACTGCATGTTTACAATAAGGAAAAAATAGATTTCAATGAATTTGACCATATCAGGGCTTTCCCGGAAGGCTATGAAATCTATGATGTTTTAAACATGACTGACTGTCTTATTACTGACTATTCCAGTGTATTTTTTGATTATGCAAATACAAAAAGAAAGATAATCATTTTCAATTATGATGAAGAGGAGTATATGAAAGACAGGGGGACATATTTCCCGATATCCGATTTGCCGTTTCCTAAAGTACAGACGGTTGATGATTTGATTTTGCAGTTGAATACTCCTAAAAATTATGATGATTCAGGGTTTATAAAAGATTTCTGCACTTATGATAATGAAAATGCTGCTGAAAACTTCTGCAGACATGTTTTCAATGGCGAAAAGATGTGCATTGAAAAAAAGGTTAAAAATGATAATAAAAATGTTCTGATTTTTTCAGGCGGTTTAAAGAATAACGGACTCACTTCTTCAATGAAAAATGTATTGCAAAACATTGATTTGGATAAATACAATATTTTCATATGCTATGCTTCATGGGACCCCAATCTCAATGAGAATCACCGTGAAATTTTCAGGTCAATGCCTGAAGGCATCCAGTACTGTCCTTTAAGAATAGGTCTTAATTTAACTGTCAGTGAACAGAGGGAATTTGTAAAATTCCTGTCAGACCCAAATAGGAAATTATCCGAAAGCCTTGTTAAAATGCTTGAAAGAGAACTTCAAAGGGCATTCAACGGATTTTCTTTTGATTCAATAATTCATTTCAACGGTTATGGGATTGAAGAAACAATGCTGTTTAGTGTTAGTGATGCTAAAAAGGCTATTTGGGTTCACAATGATATGGTGCAGGAACTCAAAACTAAAAACAATCAGAACCTGTCTGTTTTAAAACATGTTTACAATGTATATGATGATGTTGTTGTCGTATCACCGGATTTAATAAAACCAACAGCGGAAATCAGCGGTAGAAAAGATAATATTAAACTTGTTCACAATGTAAACAACATAAAAGAAATAGAACGTAAAGGCTTATGCGATATAGAAATCAACGACAGTTGTGTTGTCAGCACAGGAAACCCAAATGGAATCGAAGGGGTTTTAAACAGTCCGGCGAAGAAATTCATCACAATCGGCAGATTTGACCCAGAAAAAGGTCATGATCGTTTGATATGGGCATTTAACAGATACTGCAAAGATAATCCCGATACTCAATTAATAATAATTGGAGGATATGGAACCACTTATGAAGAAACTTTAAAATTTGCTGAAGAGTCAGAATTCAGTGAAAATATTACAATAATCAAATCAATATTAAATCCAATGCCTATTTTAAAACAATGTGATTTGTTTGTTATATCATCATATTATGAAGGATGGCCAATGGTTATTATGGAAGCAGATGCATTTGACATACCGGTTATTGCAACAGACATAACCGGAACCCAATGGATGAAAGAATACGGAGGATATATGGTTGAAAATTCAAAGGAAGGTATCCTGCAGGGTATGTATGATTTCACCGAAGGAAAAGTCACTCCATTGGGAATTGATTATGAAGAGTATAATAAAAATGCCGTTGAGGAATTTTTAAAAATAATTTAATCTGGTAGTGAATCAATGAGTTTTATAAGTATTATTATACCGTTTAAAAAAGGAAAAAGATATTTGAGGGATTGTCTGGACAGTTTATGTCAACAGAATCTCACAGATGAAGAAATAATCATTATCATAAATGGGAATAATGAAGATAATGTATCTGATTTAATCAATGAGTATAATAAACATTTAAATATTCATGTAGAAATTTTCGAAAGTGAAATCGGAGTCGGCAAGGCCAGAAATGAAGGATTAAAAATAGCCTGTGGAAAATATGTCTATTTCATTGACAGTGATGATTATCTATATTCGGATGCCTTGTCCAAACTTATAGATGAAGCTGCTAGAAGTGATGCTGATTTTATAAATGGTGAGAGAATCAATACCTATTTTATCAAAAATCGTTTTGATGAAGAGTTACAGGAAACAACTCCATTGAAACTTGAAAAAATGAGTAATGAGGAATTTTCTTTCAGATTGCTGGTGGGCAACCATACAAATGACATGGAAGTACTGTCTTGCCTTCATGCACTGATTAAAAGGGAAGTTATTGGAGATACATTATTCGGCGAAAACAACAGGTATTTCAGTGATTATGAATTTATCATGGATATCTTCGATAATATCAACTCATTTTACGGTGTTGAGAATTCAATTTATGCAAAAAGAATTAGTGACGACCCAATTAATCTGGTTTCACTCAGTCAGGAGGAAAAAGGAGATACTTTTTTATTGTATTGTGATGAATATAAAAAAGTTTTAAATAGAATATCTCAAAAAAGTGACGGAAAATATAGGTTGCTTGGCGAAGAAATGCTTGACAAGTTTTACAGGGAATATTACAATAATTTTGCCGTTAATTTTGCAAGAAATCCTGATAAAAAATGGAGAACAACTTACTTTGAAGCCTTGCATGAAATATTGTCAGACTATAATGTGGGTAAATTATCTCTAATCAGAAGAATTGAAATGAAAGCATTTCAATCTAAAAATACAAAAAAACTCAAATCAATCATACAATGCAGATTCATATCTCACAGATTTATGGAGATGGCGGGTAACTATGAGTTGGTCAAACAGCTGATTTATCTCAATATATTCAACAAACAGAAAATCAACGATAATCAAATTTTAATTGACAGTTTCAGAGGGGATTTCTATTCCGACAGTCCGAAATATTTATACGAATACTTATATGAGCATTACGGTGATAAATATGATTTTGTATGGGTGATGAACCGTAAAGGTGTTAAAATCCCTGGAAATCCTAAAACCGTTAAAAAATATTCATTAAACTATTTCAGACAGGCTGCAAAATCAAAATATTGGCTAACCAACACAAGGCAGGCAGCTTTATTAAGTAAAAGGCCTGGCCAGATACTGATTTCAACATGGCACGGCACTCCTCTTAAAAAATTAGGTTTTGACATGGGCAATCTTTATCTGGATGACCCTAAATCAAAATTCAATTATAAAAAGGATTCCTCCGAGTGGAATTATCTGATTTCTCCCAATTCATTTACAACCGACAAATTGAGAAGTTCATTTGCATATGATGGGGAGGTTCTGGAATATGGATATCCCCGAAATGACATCTTATATAATCATGATGAAAATTTAGTTGAAATGACTAAAGAGAATCTGAACCTTCCCAAAGATAAAAAAATCATCCTTTATGCACCAACATGGAGAGATGACGAATCATATGACATAGGTAAAGTCAGGTTCAATCTTAAACTTGATTTGAATAGTTTAAAAGAATCGTTGTCTGATGAATACATTGTTCTTATAAGAACACATTATTTTATCTCAAATAATCTGGATTTATCTGCTTTCGAGGGTTTTGCATTTGACGTGAGTAGATATGAGGATATTGCCGAATTATATTTAATCAGCGATATTTTAATAACAGATTATTCAAGTGTTTTCTTTGATTATGCAAATCTTAAAAGGCCGATTTTATTCTACACGTATGACCTGAATAAATATTCTGAGATGTTAAGGGGTTTTTACCTGGATATCTACCATGACGTTCCGGGACCACTTTTATTTACTACTGAAGAGGTAATTGACTCTATTCAAAATATTGAAGAGATACAGAACGAGTACAGTGAAAAATATGAAGAATTTTACAACCGCTTCTGTTCTATTGATGATGGAAATGCATCAAAAAGAATCGTTGAAAAAATTTGGAAATGATTTAATAAGTATTTTTGATTAATGTGCATTAAGATCAGTTATTCTTTCATATCATATCTATAATGGGGATAATACCTGAAAATCCATTATTTCTTGTCTTTAATGTATGAGTTTTAGAATATGTAAAATGGAATCAATAATTGTTTAGAGATGTTGTTTTTTAAAACACTTAAATAAAATCGCTTTTAACACAAATTTTAATATGATTTATATATTATAAGATTGTAATATATTTATTATAGTTAGTTTGAATTCAAACTAAATTTTATTTTAATGGAGAGGTATTATGAAATTTAAAAATATTTTAATAGTACTATTATTAGGTATTTTATGTTTCGGATGCATCAGTGCGATTAATGCTGTATCCGACGAAGATATTAATAATAATGTGCTTCAAAATCAGGCTGATGTTAATTCAGTAAGTATTGATGATAATAATGAAGTGGTATCAGTTTCTCAGGATGAAACTGTTTTAACAGAGACAAATAATAATGTGAAGGTTGGTGCAACTTCCGATACAAGTTCATCACTTACACCATATCAGAAATTTTGCAGGGATTTGGAGGAAAATAGTGGAACAATCTATTTAACCGGAAACATTAAAGTTAAAGAACCATTTCTTATAAAACATAAAACAGTAATTGATGGTAACGGATATACCATTGATGGACAGCAAAAAACAACTATTTTTAAATCAACAAGTTCATTAACTCTTAAAAACATTATTTTAAAAAATGGTAAATCAAATGACAGAGGAGGAGCTATTCATTCAAACGGTGATTTAACACTTGATAATTGCCAGTTCATCAACAACCAGGCTAAAAACTTTGGTGGTGCAATAGCCATGATAAAAGGTCATTTGACAATTACAAATTCCAAATTCGAAAAGAACTCCGTTCAAAATTCAGGGTCTTCCGGTTATGGCGGAGCACTTTGGATATTTTCCTCAACTTCAAAAATTACAAAAACTATTTTCAAATCAAATACTTGTTTATCCAAATCATTAAAAAGCCACAGTAAAGCAACCAAATATAAATTTAATGGTGGAGCCATCTTTTACAATAAAGGATCTTCCCATACTTTAACCGACTGTAAATTCATTGGAAATAAAGCCAGTAATCATGGGGGAGTCATGTTTGTAGCAAAATCTCCATTGAAAATTAACAAATGTACTTTTACAAGTAATAAAGCATGTTATGAAGATGGAGGAGCCATTTCATTTTCCGGAAAAAAATTAACAATTACCAACAGTAATTTCAAGAAAAATCTGGCTTATGAAGACGGCGGAGCTATTGACAGTTACACTTTCAACGGTAAAAAAATTTATATTACCATTAAAAACACAGTATTCGATTCAAACACAGGATATAAATGTGGTGGAGCTATTTGGATGGGTTTAAAAACTGTTTATAATGTTGCAAATTCCAAATTTATTAAAAATAAAGCGTCCTCTGCCGGAGCTGTAGAAGCTGAAGACGGCAGTTCCAAATTTACAAAATGTACTTTTACAAGTAATAAGGCAGCTAAAGTAACTTCATGGACTGTAAAAACTAAAGCAGGAGGCAATTTAGCTCATTCCGGAGGAGCAATTTTAATTAAAAATAAATGTACTGTTCTTAAATCTGTATTCAAAAACAATAAAGCAACATGGGGTAAATCAGTTAAAGTTGAAGGTGGAAAATTAATATCCAAAGGAAACAAAGGTATTAAATAATGGAAAATCTATTTTTCCATTTATTATTTTTTTTTACTATTCTAACATTGATGGAAGCTATTTTTCATGAAATTAAAGTATATTTCAATAGTAATCATATTATTAATTTTATTTCTCGGATGTATCGCTGCAATCAGTGCCGAATCTGTTGAAGATTTCAACAATCCTATTAATCAAACCAATACTGATATGGAATCATCATTAAGCGTTAATGAATCAAAACTTTCACCATATGAACAATTCTCTAAAGATTTAGAGCAAAATAATGGGATAGTTTATTTAACGGATGATATTAAAATTGATAAACCATTCATTTTAAAAAACAAAACTGTAATTGATGGTAAAGGTCATACGATTGACGGCCAGTATAAAACAGTCATTTTTAAATCATATTGCTCACTGACTATTAAAAATCTGATATTGATAAGAGGCAGTTCCACTAAAAGCGGAGGAGCTATTTATTCAAATGGTGATTTAACTGTTAATAACTGTCAGTTCATAAATAATAGGGCTGCAAAATTTGGAGGAGCGATATATAGTACAAATAGTAATTTAAATGTGATAAATTCTAAATTTGAAAAATCTGTAGCAGAAAAGGGCGGAGCTATTTATTCAAACAGTGTTTTAACTGTTGATAAATGTAATTTTATAAATAATGTGGCCAGCAATTCCGGTGGAGCCATATCTGTATCCAATGGAAAGTTAACTATTAAAAATTCCAGATTTGAAAAGAATTCGGTTAAAAGTTCAGGGGTTTCGGGTTATGGCGGAGCAATCTGGATAAGGTGTTCAACTTCAAAAATCGTCAAAACTGTTTTCAAATCAAACAGTTGTCTGTCACAGTCATTGAAAACTCATAAAAAAGCCACCAAATATAAATTCAGTGGTGGTGCAATTTCTTACAGTGAAGGATCATTTCATAGCTTAAGTAATTGTGAATTCATAAAGAATAGGGCAACTAATCACGGTGGAAGTATTTTTGCAACCAATTCAAATTCTCTAAATATTTATAAATGTCAATTTAAGAATAATAATGCACTTTTTGAAGATGGAGGTGCCATTTCTTATTCTGGAAAGAAATTATCAATCTTAAATTCTTATTTCCACAAAAATTTTGCATATGAAGATGGAGGTGCTATAGATACCTACAGTTTAAACGGTCATAAAGTATATGTTGCTATTAAAAATTGTAAATTTAATTTAAATACTGGCTATAAGGGTGGCGGTGCTATTTGGATGGGTGTTAAAACTATTTATAATATTTATAATTCCAAATTCACTAAAAATAAAGCAACATTTGCAGGAGCCATAGAAGCTGAAGATGGAAATGCAAAAATTAGAAAATGCAGTTTTGTTGGAAATAAAGCGGCAAAAATTACTTCGTGGAACGTAAAAAGCAAAAAAGGCAAACACCTAAATCACTGTGGTGGTGCAATACATATAGAAAATAATTGTCAAATTGTTAAATGTAATTTTAAGAGTAATAAAGCTACTTACGGCGGGGCAATTCACATCAGAAATAATTATAAAATCATCAGATGTAATTTTAATTATAATACTGCCAGATTTGGCGGTGCAATTTATTTTGAAAAGAATTGTAAAGTATTAAAATGTAATTTTAATTCAAATCATGCTGTCTATGGCGGTGCAATTCATATTAAAAACAAATGTAATGTTATTAAGTGTAATTTTAAAAAGAACGTTGCAGTTCATGGTGGAGCAAATTACATTGAAAAGAATGGTAAAGTTCTTAAATGTATTTTTAAAAGTAATAAAGCTACTTACGGTGGAGCAGTTCAATTCATTGCAGGTAAATTAACATTCAAATCTAATAAAGTTATTTCATGTAAGGCTAAATATTACTCTGGATTGATTTCCTCTAAATCAATTAAAATAAGTAATAAAAATAAATGGGGAAAATATTCAACAGAAAAAGCTATTAAAAAGAAAATTGTCTCACCAAATGTAAAAACAAAGTAATGCCAATTAAACAATAAACGGTTCTTATTTTGGGTTAAATTTATTAAATATAATTTATATATGTTATTTTAAGGGTTTTACTAAATTTAAAGATAATTCTGATATGGGATGATGATATATTAAGATAAATTCTTTCTTAAAAATTCCAAGATTAAACCTCTTTAAAAAGATAATATTCACGAATGCTTTAAGCGGAATGATTTAGAAACTAAATTCAATAATAAGGGTAAATTTCATGTGGATTAGGGATACATTAAATGATTTAAAAGGGTATTCTATAAATAGTTTAATTTATTATAATTATTATCATAAAAAAATTGATGAAAATTTGGTTTATGTTGAATCAAGAGAGGGTTGTGATTTTACAGGGAATATTCTGCGTATTGTTGAAGAACTCTCAACAGGCAATTATGGAAATTTTAAAATTCATGTTTTTGCAAAGCCTTCAGTTGTGGATAAGATTAAAGCATTACAAAAAAATTACGATTTAAAGATTAATAAAATCATCACAAAGGAATCTCTGGCAACTGCAACAATGGAAAAAGCAAAATATATCTTTACAGATTCAAAAATCCGGCCTAAATATGTAAAAAGAGAAGGTCAGGTATTTGTTAATACCTGGCATGGCACTCCTCTTGAAGTCATGGGAAAGGATAATGTCTGTGAACAGCATCTTGTAGGAAATGTTCAGTATCCTCTGCTCTGTTCTGATTACTTAGTGTTTCCTAATGAATTTATGAAAGAAAAAATGACTTCCGCTTTTATGATTGAAAAAATTTTTCCCGGAAAAATATTGATGGAAGGATATCCGAGAAACAGTTGTTTTCTTGATGAAAATAAAAAAGAAGATTTAAAATCAAAATTGAATCTGGATGATTATGAAATTTTTGCTTACATGCCTGCTTTCAGATCAGTCAGTGATGAGCAAAATGATTATTTAATCCAGTTGGATGAAAATTTAAAAGATAATCAGCTTTTGCTTGTTAAACAGGAAGGTAATAATGAATCACAGATTGATTTTACTCAATTTAATCATATAATGCCATTTCCTATAGGTTATGAAGAATATGATGTTTTAAATATGGCAGATATTTTAATAACTGATTATTCAACTGTTTTTGTTGATTTTGCAATTTCTAAAAGAAAAATTGTTCTTTTTAATTATGATGAAGATGAGTATTGCAAAGGCAGGGAATTTTATTTCTCATTATCAGATTTGCCGTTTCCAAAAGTCAGAAATATTGACGACTTGGTCAGTGAGTTAAATTCATCCAAAAATTATGATGATGAAGATTTTATTAATAAATTCTGTCAATTTGACAGATTAGACTGTGTCAAGTACATATGCAGGCATATTTTTAATCATGAAAACTGCTGCAGAGAGATTTCTATTGAAAACGGTAAGGAAAATATTCTTATTTATGCCGGATCATTATTGAATAATGGAATATTCACTTCACTTATTAATTTTTTATCAAGAGTTGATCTGGATAAGTATAACTATTTCATATCATTCAAACAGTGGGATGAAAATATCGCTGAAAATCATGTTGAAATTTTCAAAAACCTGCCTGAGGGCATTGAATATTTACCCTTCGGATTTAATCTGATTCCCACATACAGAGAAAAAAGACATTATGATAAATTTTTTTATAATCCCGATATGAAATTTTCAGACCCGTTAAATAATCTATTTGAAAGGTCTTTTAACAGACAGTATTTTCCTTTAAAGTTTAAATTATTAATTGATTATGACGGTTATAATAAAAATCAGTCTTTATTATTTTCTCACAATGATTTTAGAAATGCCGTCTGGGTTCACAATGACATGATTCAGGAAATTAAAACAAGAGGCAATCAAAATAGGGATATCCTAAAAGAAGTTTATTCCAAATCTGATTATGTCTGTGTTGTTTCAAAGGATCTGATTAAACCAACCAGAGAAATAAGCGGAAAATCAGACAATATTCGTGTTATTCATAATATAAACAATTATGAATCCATTATTGAAGATTCCAAAAAAGAAATACAGTTTGATGAAAGCACTGAGTTTTATTCACGCAGCAAGGATATTGAGTCTGTTTTATCAAAAAAAGGAAAAAAATTCATATCTGTGGGCAGATTTTCCCCTGAAAAAGGTCATTCTCGTTTGATAAATGCATTCAATGAATTCTGTAAGGATTATCCGGACAGTCAGCTTATCCTTATTGGGGGACATGGTCCTTTATATGAAGATACAGTTGATTTAATTAACGGTCTTGAATATGGTGATAATATTTCATTAATTAAAGGAATTTCCAATCCTATGCCTATTTTAAAACAGTGCGATTTATTTATTTTATCCTCTTTTTATGAAGGATGGGGGATTGTAATAATGGAAGCAGATACCTTAGGTGTTCCGGTTATCTCAACAGATATTGTAGGTACACAATGGCTGAGAGATTATGGTGGAAATCTTGTTGAAAACTCTCAGGAGGGTATATTGGATGGAATGTATGAATTTATGAAAGGAAATATTGCTACATTAAACATTGATTATGAGGAGTTTAATGAAAAAATAATCAGTGATTTTTATTCTATGGTTGAATAGAATATTTTTTAAATTAAATTTTAATCAAAATTAACCTGATTATTTTAAAGCATTAGACCATGATTCATTTTAAATTCTAGTCAGTTTAGATTCTAGAATTAAAATATTACATTTCATGTGTATGGTAATTTTAGGTTATGGAACTTTTGTTGTTAAGGTTCATTAAATTAAAATAATGATTAATATTTTTAACAATTTTGGATTAAAACTAGTTTTTTATCACATGTTTATTTTAAATACTGGAGCAATATGGTGTAAGAAAATAGTATTAATCATTTTCATAGTCAATAAATTTAATTACTTGATAGGTTCAAAATTATAATATTGAATTAATTTTTTTAAAGGAGATAAGTTTAATGACGAATGTTGTTGGGACAAAAAAGAAATCAAAAAGAATTTTTTATTTT
This sequence comes from uncultured Methanobrevibacter sp., assembly GCA_902782595.1. GTDB lineage: Archaea > Methanobacteriota > Methanobacteria > Methanobacteriales > Methanobacteriaceae > Methanocatella. Next base: position 28,224 of record CACZNW010000022.1, read on the forward strand.
GATGCATTAAGAGCATTAGCAATTATATCTGTAATTTTGTTTCATGTTTTTCAAAATTTATCATTTATTGTTGTAGGAGATTATTCAACTATTCCCTCTCTTAATTGGTTTATTGCTGATTTTACAGGGACTTTTTTTAGATGTGGTGTGGATATCTTTCTGATGTTGTCTGGTGCACTTTCATTGGGTAGAGTTTGGGAGATTAAACCATTTTTAGCAAAAAGAATTCCGAGAATTGTTTATCCATTTGTATTATGGGGATTTGTTTTAACTGTAGTTATATTTTTAGTTTCAGTTTTTATTCCGTCTTTAGTTCCAATATTTCATCAATATGATTGGGGAACCTTCGCGTCATATGATTTGAAAGGATTCGTAATATTCCTTTTAAAAGGTTATATGGCAAAATCAAGAATATGGTTCCGTCCTTATTGGTTCTTTTGGATGATACTGGGAACATATTTAACTATGCCTATAATAAACAGGTGGTTATTGCATGCTGATTTAAAAGAAGCTGAATATTTCTTGTTTTTCTGGCTTATAACATGCGTATTTGATTTTACATTAGGATTTAGCTTCCCTATACAATTGAAATACTTTGCTGGTGCTATAGGTATGGTTATCTTAGGCTACTATTTAAGGCATACCGAACGTAAAATATTCAACAATGTTTATTGTGGAATCATAATGATGATTGTTCCGGTAATCTGTATGATATTTATTTCATATTTGTTGTCTGATACAAGTGAAATATATTATTTCAGCAGATATTCAATATTTTTAGCGATTGAATCAATAGGAATATTTGTATTGTTTAAAAATTTCAAACAATTGAATATCAATTTTAATTTCTTAACAAATCCCGATGGAATTTTTAGAAAATCCATTTTTTCAATAGCCAAATATAGTTATGGAATCTATTTAGTGCATCATGTAATATTGAATTTCTTAATGTTAATATTAATTTCAACATTACATTTTAAAGCATTATTTGTAGCATTACTTATAGGAACTCTGCTATTGTCATGGGGAATACTTGCTTTGCTCAACAGGGTTCCATACCTCAACAGGTATATCGGTGCAAAATAATTTAAGGGGTTTTTTTTACCCTTTCTTTTTTTTTAGTTCGAGAGTTAATTATTTTTAGTTAATCAGTTAAAATATTTGTTTAAATCATGGATTTATCAGAAATTTTTAATTGACTAGGGATTACATCTAATGTGATTTTCACTAATTAATCATTGCGGGATTGATTGAAACTGAATGTTTTCAATATAATCATAGATATAGGATTTTAAAAAAAAGTAGAAGAAATAGATTGTTAAATCTATTTAATCTTAAATGATATTTTTTTACTAATGTAGTTGCTATTTGTATTTAAATATACATGGATTATATGGTTTCCTTTTTTAAATGTATTCATATTTACTTTAAGAAGACCTTTAGCATTTGTTTTTAAATAAAAAGTTTTATATTTCTTTCCAGTATAAATTTTTATTGTAAATTTAGTCTTATTAAATGGCTTGTTATTTTTTTTATTTATAATGGTAACTTTTAGTTTTGAAGACTTTTTAACTGTTTTGGGAACGGTGATTTTTGCAGAGTATTTATAAAGATAACTTGTTACAAAACAAACTCCCTGATCCATTGTAACAGATAATGTCTTTTTAGTCACTGCCTTATTTTTGGGAACAGTGAATATTACTTTACCGTTGGAATCAGTTTTAAGCCATCCGCTAGTATATCCGTTTATTTTAACCTTAAGCTTCTGATTGGAAACCGGCATTTTCCATGGGGAAGTTATGATAATTTTCAATTTAACATAACCTGAAATGGCTTCATATTTGGTTATTTTAGCATAAAATGCCCCATAAACTTTTGAGCATTTAGGAGCTGAATTTTTCAAATAAATACATTCTGAAGAAACTACATTCTGCATTTTTGAATAAACTGCACCCCCACACACAGTAGCGGTATTCTGAACAAATGAAGATTTCAAAACTATGTTTTCATCTGTTTTCAATACTAATCCTCCACCATATGGTGCAGAATTTTTTGTGAAATAACAGTCAGTAATATTAACTGCACCTATATGTGTATAAATTGCTCCTCCACTAGTATATGCACTATTTTGAGTAAAAGAACAGTTTACAATATCAGTTTCACCGTATTTTGAAAATATTGCTCCTCCATAACCACTAACACTATTTTTAGTGAATGTTGAATCAATTACGGTGACATTTGACCTATAATGTGAATCATATGAATTAATATAAAGTGCACCACCATTTATTGCAGAATTGTCCTCAAAAGTACAATTTTTAACAACAGCAGACTTTGATGTGTCCAATGCTACAACTCCTCCCGTATAAGTCACAACATTATTTCTGAATGTGGAATTGATAATTTCGGCTATACCAAATTCATCTAAATAAATTACTCCATTACTTTTTGCAGTATTATTTTCAAATAAACAGTTTTCCACATATAATATGCTCTGATTTGTATTTACGTCATCCCATGTTACAATTAATATTGTAGTTAAAGACCCTATATTGTCCCTAAAAACAGTGTCAAACAGTTTTAAAACTGTACCTATTTTCATACAAATGGCACTGCCCATTCCTTTTTTGAATTCCTTCCATGGCAAATTAGAAACTCTAGTGCCGGTGTTATTGTAGAATTCTGAATTGCGAATTTCAATAAATGACCCATCACAACCGTATATTGCTCCGCCGTTAGAGTTATATACATGATTTCCACGGAAAGAACAATTTTCTATTGAAATATTAGAATTTTTTCCAGCAAGAATGGCGCCACCGTTTAAATCTTTAATATATCCATTCATCAATGTCATGTCTTTTAAAGTTACTCTACAATTTTCCTCTATTGATAAACATCTGGCAATAAAGCTTCCATCAATAAAGCAGTTGTTTTGTCCAATAATAGTTAAATTTTTTGATATCACAACACCGTTTATAAGCAAACTGTCTACAGAAGAGTAATACTTATAACTTTTATTTATAATTAAAATGGAATCCATCTCTGTTTCATTAATCAAACTGGATAATTCTGTAAATGTTTTATAAGTTATATTGTCCTGTAGAGTTTTATTATCTGTTTCATCGTTAGTTTCATTACCATATAAGGATTTTGAATCATCATCTTTAAGGATTTCATCATTATTTTGAATTGAAATTTGATTTTGTGATTTTATAGGGGTAGCATCATCTATTGTATGATTTGATGATGCATTAATTGCATTGCAACTTAATAAGATTAACATGATGCAACTAAAAATAATATATTTCTTCAATTCCATACTATGACCTCTTAATTTACACAATTAAAGTATTAAATTTGTGTCTTACTAAATATATAATAATAAACTAAAATAAAAAGGTTATGATAACAGATGTAATGTCATAAATTTGAGTCTAATTGTTATTTTTTGAACCACCATGACATCTACAAGGCGAGATGGTTCAAGTTTCGGATTTGATGAAAATATTGCAAATGGAATCTAAAAATTTATTCAGATATTTAGTAATAAAGTCTCTTGATAAAATAAATGTTACTATAAACATTGTTGAAAGCACTACAATGGCTCCAAGGAGATCTTTATCAAAATTAGCAGAAATAACAGGTTTAATATATCTGAGTAAGTATAGGTGAAGTAGATATACTGCCATGGAGTTTCTTCCGAATTTGGTTATAATCATTTCTTTATCGGGCATTATATTATTTAAAACTAAAACAAACAGTATTCCGATAATTATTATAATGAATCTGTAGAACATTTTAATTGCAAAATGTTTGTGGTATGGATGTTGTAATAAAATAACTCTTGACGGTATAAAATAGGCTGCAATACAGCAGGCTATCATAACTAATATAAATAAAACATATAATAATTTTTTATTGTTCCAAATAACGTTTAGATTAAATTTTTCTGTAAGGTCATTATAATAGAATCCTATTAGGAACACGGGCATATAAACAAAAATTCTTGTAATGGCTAATATGTCTCCTGGAATATTTATCATTCCAATCAGCAATGCGCCTATTAATGAGATAAGAATCGGATACCTAAATCTGTCCATTATACTTAGCGACATTTTCATTACAAATAAAGCAAATAAAAACCATAATGCTCTTCCGGGCTTTAAAAATAATACTCCTCCCGTCCATCCTGCGACAAGATATAAGAACAACTTCCAAAGAATACAAAAAACAATATAGGGAACAAACAATCTTTTAAATGCTTTCAAAGATTCATCTGGACCAATTTTTGAGAAATATCCGGCAACAAAAAAGAAAATCGGTAAATGGATAATATAAATAACATGATGATCAAAATAGGAATTAAATATTTTTGGCAAATGACCTAAAACAATCAACATTATTGCCAAACCTTTTAAATTATCGTATTTATGTATCCTAACTGATTTTTGACTATTCATAAATTTACCTCAAATCCCTGTGCCCTAAATTCTGTGAACGGATTTTAATACAGCAAAAGTATAATATGTTAAATTTAATAATTAACACCTCTAGTTTGCTCCGCTGAAATATTTTAATATTGGTATCTTGCTAAATATAAATGTTATCAACCAGGCAAGGAATGTTATGGCCATTAAGACAACTGGAATATATGCCGGACTTAATGAGTATATCGGTGTGATATTCTTAGTTACCCATCCTAACGGATATAATATGAAATAATGAGTTAAAAACATTCCATAACTGCATACGCTTATGGATAATATGATTGTTGACATATAAGTGTCTTTAAAGAAGGAATAAATCCTGTTTTTAATAGTGTCTTTGTTATTTTCACAATACTTGCTGAAATACATGACGAATAGGAATAAACCTATTGCCTGTAATGTAGAAACTATCCTTCTGTAACCATAATAAATTAACTTATCTGCATGAGAACTTTGAATCATAGTGTAGTTAATATTTACTAGTGTAAATACAATTAATAATGCCAGTCCGATTAAATACATTTGTTTATCTGAAAATCTGAATTTTTTAACAGACAAATAGTAACCCAAAGGGAAATAACCGAAATAACCTGCAAAAATCTCTGTCCAGCCGAGAGAATGTGCTGAAACAAGTTTGGTGAAAAAGTCTATTTTAAGGTCTTTAAGAATAATTATGAATACAAACCATAATATTAAAAGATATGCCAATCCCTCAAGGTCATATTCCTTAATAAATGAATTAAGAATAGGTAATAATAAATAGGCTCCAATTAACATCCATACAAACCAATATTCGCTTGTAGCAATGATACGCACATATTCGGTCAATGTCCAGGGATTGCCATAACATATCATGAACAGAAATGGATGAAGTAGTGCCCAAAATATAAATGGAATTAAAATTCTTGAAAATCTTCTTTTTATGAAATCCTTTAATTTATAATCTCTATTCAACAATAGAGCACCACTTATCATTAAAAATATGGGAACACCAATGACTGCAATGTCTTGAAAACATATTGCAAAACACCAGTCAAATGTTCCGACAGGGTGTGTATATGAAAACTGTTTGGCTGTATGTGACAATATAACAAGAATAATAGCTAGTGTCCTTAATACATCATAATAAAATATCCGTTTACTGTTATCATATGCTCCCATTTTAATCTCCTATCCGTTATTAAGGGGTTGTTGAAATTTAACTTTGTAAAATTTTCCCTCATTTCATTTTCTATATTTGGGAGTATCACATTAAATAATTTATGATTTTTTAATTTGATTTGTTAATCATAAGTTAAAAATATTATATATATTTTTACTTATAATTGTACATATGTTTTATTTAATGATGATAAAGTATAAATTGAACAGTAATGATGCAACTAAATGCAAAATGCAAAAATTAGTTAATATTTTGATATCTAATGAACATGATGTTTCAACGATTAATTTTAAATATATTTAATAATAGATTTAATACTGTATAAGGTAAAAGTAGTGAAATAATGACCAATCCTAAAATTTCGGTTATAATTCCAATTTATAATGTTGAAGATTATCTTGAAGATACATTAGATTCCATCTTAAATCAAACTATTTTGGATGATATTGAAGTTTTGATGATTGATGATGGAAGCACCGACAATTCAAGATATATTATAGAAAGATATGCCCTTGATTATGAAAATTTCCATGCATTTCATAAAGAAAATAACGGACAGGGTGTTGCGAGAAATTTTGGTTTGAAATATGCTAAAGGAGAATATATTCATTTTTTAGATTCTGATGATATTATAATCCCGGATAGTTATGAAAAATTATATAATGTAGTTAGTCAGGGTAATCATGATTTTATTGTAGCAAATGTGTTGAGATTTGACAGGTATAACTGCAAAAATGAAAAATTATTTAAAAACAGTTTGCAGGGATTGAAAGAAAATACGAAACTTTGCGGTTTGGATAATCATCCTCAACTGGTTTGGGACAGCATTGCATGTAACAAGCTTATTAAAAAACAATTTTTGGAAGAAAAAAATATTAAATTTTTAGAGAGAAAAATATTTTTTGAAGATCTGTTATTTTCTATTGAATGTTATTGTGAATCTGAATCTTTTGTGTTTTTAGATTATTACTTCTATTACTGGAGACTTAGAACCGATTCTTCATCAGTTACTCAAAATAATAAGGATATTAAAAACTTTAAGGACAGATTGGAAATAATCAGATTAATTTGGGATTTAATTAAAAAATATGATCTTAAAGATTCAACAGTAAATGTTCTATATGAAAAATGGTTATCTCATGATTTAATGTTATTTATCAAAAAAATTGATAATTATCCTTTAGAACTCATTGATGATTTGCTGGATGAGATACTGGACATAATTTCTCTAATTCCAAGGGAACTTAAGGAAAATCTTGATTCATATTCTAAAATTGTTTATAAAATGATTGAAAATAAAGATATTGATAACTTATTGTATTTTGCACCTTTGCAAAATAAATTAAAGAGTAATCCTGACATGAAATTAAATCTAAATCAGGAATATCTTAATCTGATTGATTTCATTGAAGATAGTGCAAATGAAGAGTTGTCAGTTAAAAAAACTGATGTGGCTCATGATGATAAAAATATTTTCATAGAATTTGAAGCCAAAATTAATTATTTATCTTCAAAATCATCTCATAATATTAATGCAATTTTAATTGATGAAAATGATAATGAATTTGATTTGAAAATAACAGACAATCAGATTATTGTTCCATTTGATTTAATTATGGATAAACATTTCCTTAAAATAAAAATGAAGTATTGCTATGAATCTTATTGTAAGGAATCTTATTTAATCAATACCAGGAGGCAAAGTATTATTTTTAATAATTCCGATTTTGAGTTTGGTATTGGATTAAACAAAATATTTTTCATCAATATCAGAAAGATAAGCACAGATTTAATATGTATAAATAATATTGATTTTGTTGATGATTCTTTTGTATTTGAGGGTAAAAGTAAGCACAGATTTGATTCCGTGATGATTGAAAATGTTGTTTTTCTTGAAAAAATCAGTTATCCCGTTATTTTTAAAAATGATGATTTTTCATTTATAATCCCATATTCCGATATGATAAGTTCACCAATCAGAAAATGGGAATTAAAATCCGGTTATTTAATGGAACTGCCTAAAAAGTTCACATTTTTCGAGTCATGTATTGAAATTTATTTTGCAAATACTCGAAATAAAATATTAATGTCTGTTGATTATTATGATAATTTAAAGAGAATATCTAAGTTAAATAATGATTTAATATCGTCAAGAGGAAAAATTAGAAAGTTAAAAGCAAGAAATTCAGAATTAACTGATGAAATTAAAGAATTAAAAAAACTTATTCGGGAGTATAGGTCTAGAAAAGTTGTAAGGTTTGCCGATAAATTTAAACGTTAACAAAGTTCAGATGGAATATTATTTATATATTTCTTACTAAATTTAATAATATAAAGTTCAATTGGGAGTTCAATATGGTTAAAATTTCTATTCTTATTCCAGTTTATAATGCAGAGGAATTTCTTCATGATTCCATTCCCTCATTATTAAATCAGACTCTAGATGATATAGAATTAATATGCGTTAATGATGGGTCAAAAGATAATTCATTAAATATCTTAAATGAATTTGCATCCATGGATTCACGTGTTAAAGTTATAAATAAAGAAAATGGAGGATGTGGTTCTGCAAGAAACCGAGCATTAGATGAGGCTAGCGGGGACTATATTTATTTCTTCGATCCGGATGATATGATTGAAAATAATGCATTAAAGCTTGCTTACAATATGGCAGTTAAGAATAATTCTGATTTAGTTATCTTCAAATCAAATGTATTTGATAAAAACGGAATAAGCAACAGAGAAACTTATTTTACATATAATCGCACAATAGACAAGAAAGATTTTGAAAATTTATCATTTAAGCATATAAAAGAATATGTTTTAAAAGGAGGTTATGCTCCTTGGTCTAAATTATATAAAAAAGATTTCATTGATTCATATGATGATTTCAGATTCAACATAGGCCTTGCTTTTGATGATACACCTTTTCATGTAAAAACCATGCTTAGAGCTAAAAGAATCTCTTTTATAAATAAGTTTTTACATCATTATAGGGTTGACAATGTAAATTCTGTGAATCACACTTCTTCAAACGGTTTTGATATTTTTAAAATCATAGATATTGTGGAAGATATTCTAGTTAATGAAAACTATTTTGAAGAACTGGAAACCGAATTTTATGTATTTCAGATACATCATACATTACTCTACATAGTCTCTACGAATTCGGCGGATTATTATGATACTGCCCGTGAAAGATTTAAAAAAATTGATCGCAATCATCTCAAAGGCCATAAATATCTAACATCATATTTCGATTTGGTTTTAGAATATGAAGATTACAACGAGTTCAAACCACTTTATGAGAAGTTACTTTTGGAAAATAAGATTACAAGATATGAAAATCAGATAAATAAATTAAAAAATGAAAATTCCAAACTTAAAAAAATGAACTCTCAATTAAAAAAGGAAAATAAAATACTTAAGAAACATAATGATGAATTAGTTAACTCTAAAAGTTATAAAATTACTAAACCTTTACGTGAAATAAAAAAAATGGTTGATAAATAAATATTTTGGTTATTAATTCAGGTTTGTTGGTTTGTAATGTGAAATAAAGTTTTTTCCAATGGGTTAACATAATTTTTTCTAAAATTCAAAATCATTATTTTAAAAAAATCAAAAAATCAACAGATAAAAGGTATTTTCAACTTAAATATTGGAGAATAGGTTTATAAGGTTGTTTTAATAAATAATAAGTAGGTGTTATTAAATGGTTTTCAATAAATTCAAGCAAAAAATTTTGAATAGTAGTGAATCTTATAATTATTATAAAGCAAAATCTAAAGAAGCGGAAAAGTATGAAAAAATTTTAGATTCTTATAATAAACTTTTCAATTCATTATATCTTGATTTTGAACTCACTCCAACACCATTTTTAAGAAATGTAAGGGAACTCGGATATGAATCTCTTACTTTTTTAGATAATGTATGTAAAAAATATAATTTGAACTGGTGGCTTGATGGAGGAACGCTCCTGGGAGCAGTTCGACATGGAGATTTTATCCCATGGGATGATGATTTGGATACCGCAATGATGAGAGCAGATTATAATGTATTGTGTGATGTAATTGATGATGAAATAATTAATAACGGATTGGATAATGTTACAGCCACATTCAAATCAGAAACTTACAGGAAAGAACCTGTTCACAGGTGGATTCAGATACACTACAAACACCCAGATTATTTTGAAAAGAAATATTCATTTGTAGGATTGGATATTTTCCCATTCGATTATCTGAAAGGTTATCACGGACAAAATATTGAAGACCAGTATCAGGAAGCCAGAGCACGTTTTTATCGTGAAAACCGTGAAGGTCTTGATTATGATAGCGCATTAAAGAACTGTTATGATAGTTTAAATCTTAGTTTTGAAAGCCAAGATCATTATATTTCAGGTGTTGAAGGAACAAGGGGGCCAGTCAATACATATAAGTTAGTTATGATGGAAACCGATAAGTTATTCCCTCTTAAAAGAATCAACTTTGGAGTGAATAAATATCCTGTTCCTAATGACTATATTGATTATTTGATTGCACAATATGGTGAGAGTTATCTTAAAATCCCTAAAGTAATCAGAGATCATAACAGATTAGGTAGAATTCGTGGAATTGAAGGAATTAATGAAAAATTGGAAGAAGCAGTTAATATTTTCAAAAAAGCAAATCAAAATTTTAAATAACTATTTATCCGAATTCGAATATTTTTATTGGTTAAAGTGATAAGAGTGTATTTAATTGTATCATTAATATTTTCCATTCTTTGTTAAACAAATAGTGGTGGTTTTTGTTAATATGGGATTTAAGAGTTGTTTGATAATTATCACAATATTTATATTATTAATTAGTTGTGGAAGTATGGTTTATGCAGTATCGGACAGTAATGATTCTGCAGCTATAAATTATTATGATGATGAAATTATCTCAATAGAAAATGAAAATCAAATTATTGAGTCGGATGAAAATAGTTCCGGAGTTTATGATAACGATAATTTAGAAAATAATTCCATTAAATCTTTTTCATATCTGGCTGATTTAATTGATAATGCTGAAGAAAATTCAACAATTTATTTAAATGAATCTTGTAAATTCAATTCAAGTTTGGATAATGCATCATTGATTGATGGTGTTGTAATTTCAAAAAACATAACTGTAATAGGTAAAAATAATCCGTTTATTGATGGAAGTGGGATTGCTAGAGGATTTAATATAAATTCGGGATGCTGTGTTATTTTAAAGAATATTCTATTTAAAAATGGATATACTAAAAACGGTGGTGGAGGAGCAATAATTGTTGGGAAAAATTCCAATCTTTTAGTAGATAACTGTACTTTCCACGACAATAAAGTTTATAATGCCAATGGTGGTGCAATATATGGTCTTGATTCATCAAATATCACGGTCAACAATACAGAATTCTACGGTAATAGAGGTATTCGTGTTAGCAGTTTAGCCTGGAAAGAATATAAATGTGGAATGGGTAGTGTCATTTGTATGAGGATTGGCTCAAATCTAAAACTATATAATAGTATTATTAGAGATAACATCGGTTCTTTAACAACCATATTGATTATTACATGGGATGATGTAAACACTGATCAAAGCACATTATATGTAGAAAATTGTTTATTTGAGAATAACTCCGCTAAAAGTAATGGTGTGATATATTTGGATGAATTTGGAATAGCAAAAATTATTAATTCCACTTTTAGACATAATATTGTAACTTCTTATGGTTCAGTTGTTGTTTTTGATACATCAATCTCAGCTATTGTTGAAAATTGTACATTTGAACAAAATTGTGCAGTTAGTGGAGGAGCAATTTTTATTACTTCATATGATTCTAAATACCGGTCACATGTTAAAATAGAGGATTCTGCATTCATCAAAAATAGTGCTACTCAAGGTGGTGCTATTGTTTCTAAGTATTGTGTAACAGAAATAAATAATGTTTCATTTATTGAAAATTATGCTTCTTTATATGGTGGAGCAATTTATTCCCGTACAGGTTCTATTAGTATTGTTAATTCATATTTTTCTGAAAATGTTGCTGATTATGGTGGTGGATTGTATTTAAAAACTAATAAAAATACTGTATTTGATTCATCATTTGTTAAAAATTATGCTTTTATAGCAGGTGGAGCGATATATTCAACAATGAAAAAAATATCTACAAAAGGTTGTATTTATTCTAAAAATATTGCTTTTAAGGCTTCAAAAATTTATGGAGCATATTTTGCTAAGATTACAAAATACATTTCCGCTAATGGTAGGGTTAAATTGAAAATTAAATTATCTTCTCTGTGGAAAATGCCAATTTCACAAAAAATTAAAATAAAATTACCAGGATACACAAGTAAATGGTTAAAAACTAATAAAAAAGGTAAATTACAATTTCGGGTTCCTAAAAATAAGGCTGTTTCTAAAAAGAAATTGTCTATAAAAATGTATCCGGGAGTTTGTTATATCAAAAAGTATGCTTATAAACGTTCGGCGAATATAACTCTGCCCGATGAGGTTAAAAAATCTTCTAAGCTAAAAATTTCAATTAGAAACCATGGATCTAAAAAACTTATTAAAAAAACTAAATTTAAAGTAAAAATTTATTCTGGAAACAAGTTTAAAACATTTAACTTAAAAACCAATTCAAAAGGGATTATTAAAATAAATATGAATTCATTCTCAAAAGGTAATCACAAAATTTTGTTTTATTTAAATAATAACAAATATTATATTAATAAAAAGGTCTCTTTTGAAATTATATAGGTTTGCTTGGTTGATGATTAAAAAGATGTATAAACACAAGTAAGATTAAAAATTTTTAACATAATAATTCAGGTCTAATTTAAGAAAATGGAGATATGTAGTTTTAATGATAAGCATTATCTAATTTAACATCTTTGTTAGCTTTAATATAATGTTTGAACTATTATAGGAAAATTCTAACATTTCATTGACAGTTCTTGATTTAAATTCGCAAAATTTTAAATAATATTATAATTAAATATTTAACTACTGTTATTCAGGGGGCTATTTTAATTCCAACTCATACGAACAAAAAATTTAAATTTTCAATTATTATGCATATTCATAATGTGGAAGATTATCTAAAAGAAGCTATTGATTCCATTATTAATCAAAATTTTAGTTTTAAAGATAATATAGAATTATTATTAATTGATAGTGGTAGTGTAGATAAATCAGGTGATATTGCATTAACTTATCAGAAAAAATACCCTGAAAATATTTTTTGTTTATCTTGTGAGAGTACATTTACTGCTGATGCATATAATTTAGGATTGGAACATGCTTCAGGACAATACATTAATTTTATGAATGCTTTTGATGTAATATCCAAGAATTTAATTTCAAAAGTGAATAATGCATTCAATAAATATGATGTTTCTGTAGTTACAACTCCTGTGGAATATTTGAATCTTATCAATAAAAATTATCCTTTAAGATTTAAATTTAGAGATGAAGAATGTGATGGGCTTGTAGATTTGAAGAAATTCAATTCATTTATTCAGATTGACGTTTCAACAGCTTTTATTAAACGCGAAGCCATTGGTGATTTAAGATTTTCAAATAAAATTAACATGTTTGAAACACTTTTCATTAATAAAATCTTTATTAATGATAATAAATATTTTTTAGTTGAAGGTACAACTTATTTTTCACGAGAAGAACCTATTGACAGTGAGATTAATTTTAAAGAAGATATTTCCGACTCATTTGACTATTTTTATAATGAATTAATTAAATGTTCAATCGATAAGTTTTCAGCTGTTCCAAAATTCATTCAGAATACGATTTTATATTATTTAAGAGAAATTATCAAAATTTCAGATATTAAAAAATTTTTCCCAGCAAAAGAGGAGTTAAATGTCTTTTGGGATAAATTTATGTATATTCTGTCCAATATTGAAATGAATCAAATTGTAAAAAGTCGATTTTTTAAAAGGGGTTTGAAAAATTTTTTAATCTATCTTAAAAATAATGATTTTCACATTGAAATTCAGGGAGAACATATTTTTGTAAAATCTAATAATGATATATTGAATAGTTTGCACAAATCCAAAATATGGTTTGATATTGTTGAGATAAAAGAAGGATTTTTAAATATTTCCGGTTCCTATACTAGTTCCTGTGATAAAAAATATCTTTCTGTTGAGGCTGTAAAATCTGGAAATGATATTAAAACTGTTTATGAAGCAGAAGAGGTTGAATATCCAAATACTAATCGTGAAACTTTAAAATATCTGTCAATACCTTGGGAATTCAGGTATAATTTCGATTTTAAAATTCCTATTGCTAAAAATGAATCTTTTAGTTTGTTCTTCAGATTAATTTATCATGAGAATGATAACTATGTTGTTATAAACAGTGAAGTTGATTGCAGATATTATGTTAATTTATCTGATTTTGGAAATTATTTCAGAAAAGACAATTGTATATTACTATTAAAAAGAAATGTGTTCTATTTAAGGCCTGAATCTTATATGAGGGCTTGTGTTTATGAATTTAAGGTATATATGAAACTCCTGTTTTCAAGTTTGCCTCTTATGGCTAAGGTCAAAACAATATTGTTCAGATTTATATGTTTTATTTTATATCCGTTTTATAAAAACAGGAAAATCTGGTTATTTACAGACAGAAGAGATCTGTCCGGAGATAACGGGGAGCATTTCTTCAGATATGCAATTACCAGAAAAGATGATGTTCACAAATATTTTGTCCTTGAAAAAGACTGTGAGGATTACGTTAGATTGAAAGATATTTATGGCAAACATGTTGTTGAATTCGAATCATTTAAACATAAATTTTTATATGCTTTCGCTAAAAAATTGATGCAGTCACAGATTTCCCCGAAAACATACAATCCCTTCCATGAAGGAAGGCCTAGAAGATTTGCCGGCTTGGGATTGGGAGAGGTTTATTTCCTGCAGCATGGAGTAAACAGATATGATATGTCAAGTTGGATGACTAAATTTGATAAGAATTTATCCTTAATTTTAACAGTCTCTGATGTCGATTATGAGGAGTTTACAGGTGAACATTATACTTATGACCCTTCGATTGTTCAGAAACTGGGTTATCCGAGATTTGATAACTTGACAAATGATAATCTTAAAAAACAGATTGTTATAATGCCTACCTGGAGAAACTATATTAAAAATGCAAATCAGTTACTGGAATCTGAGTATTATCTTCGTTTCAATGGTTTATTAAATAATGAAAGATTAATTGAGCATGCTAAAAAAACAGGTTATGAGATTGTTTTAAAGCCTCATCCATTAATGTATAAATACATCAGTGTTTTTAATGTAAATGATTATGTTAAAATTGATAATGTTACAAAGCATCATGATATTTTATGTGATTCCGCATTAATGATTACAGATTACTCATCTGTTGCATGTGACTTTGTATATCTTAAAAAACCGGTAATTTATTATCAGTATGGTGGAGGAAATGATCATCACTTTGATATTAGCACTTTATTTAAAGATGATGGGTCTTTGGAATTCGGGGAGATAATTGAAGATGAAGACAGATTAATAGATAAAATTATTGAATATATGGACAATAATTGTCAGATGGAAGAAAAATATCAAAAAAGAGTTGATAACTTTTATAAGTATATTGATAAAAACAATTCTAAAAGAGTTTATGATTGGGTTTATAATCATTAGGGGAAATTTTATTTTTGAGGAAAAAACATGAGTGAAAATAATTTTATTTGGATTTATGGTGAGAATCGGGCGGAGTCTGCCTGTGAAAACTCTTTTAATTTTTGGAAGTATGCCTTAACAAGAGATGATTCTATTGATAATTATTTCATTTTGAAAAAAAATAAAAACACTTTAAAAATTTATGATGCTCTCTCAGAAATTGAAAAAGAACATATAATTTGGCATAATTCAAATAAACATAAAGAATTATTTAAAAAAGCGGACATGTGTTTTGTTTCAGATTCTTTTTATGATGTAAGTCCAACTGAAGGTTCTTTTAGAAGAAAGGACTATCCTATTGAAAAACCGTTAATTTTCCTTCAAAAAGATTCAAATTCAATATTTAACTCAAGAATCACTGGTGAATCTAATAACAGTAACATATTCAGATACTGTGTTTATGATAGGGATAATTTGGATATTTTAATCGAAAAAAACAATTTTAAAGATTATCAACTTCGATATGTTAAATTCCCATTAAAATTCAATTCAGATTTTGTTTTAAAGGAGGAATCTGTCAAGAATAGAAATTTAATAACATGGGTTGTTGAATGGAGATATTATGGCAGTACCCGACAGGATTTTATTGATAATATCGTCAGTATTTTAAAATCCGAGGATTTGAATAATTATCTATCTAAAAATAATCTCACTTTAAAAGTTTGTCTTCACAGATACTATAAAAAAGACATGTTTGAAGAGATTTATAATTGTTCCAATGATCATATTCAAGTAACCGGAAGCAATGTGCTTTTACCTGATGACATCCACACTTCAAGATTATTGATTACCGATTACAGTTCATATGCCTTTGATTTCAGCCTTTTAAAAAGGAGGGTACTTTTATATCAGCCTGATTTTGATTTTGTTAAAAACAAACATGATTTTCTAATTGATGCTGATGATATTAATAACATTAAAACCTCTTCTGATTTAATCTCAGCTATTGTCAACGAAACGGATATTCAGAATCCTTTTTTGAACATGTGGGATGACACTAATTTTGAAGAAATCAAAAAGGATTCACATATTAAAGAGTTATATGATTATTTTGTTGAAAAACAGCAAAATAAAATAACTTTCATAGGATATAATTTCTTTGGAGCCGGAGGTACTGTCAGTTCTACAAAAGCGCTGGCTGAAGGTTTGGTTCAAAAGGATTACTTTGTAGAGTTATACTCAATTGTTAGAACTGATTCCAACAACACTAAACTGAACGGAATTAACCTTACATATGGATTTTACAGACACACAAAATCATATAAAGATAAAATAAAATATAAGGCATATCACTTTACCAAGCGTTACGGATATTTGGGTTATGAAGAAAATGTAAATGGTATTAATCCATATTCAAACTGTCATTTGAAAAAATATCTGAAAAATATTAAATCAAATACTGTTGTTTCAACAAGAGAAACATTGCATCTCTTTTTAGAGGAATGTGAATCTGATTTTATTAAAAATAAGATTTATTTTTTCCATGCGCCTGCAGATACAATAGACGTAATGTATCCGGGGTTAATCCATAAATTAAAAGAAAAAACCCTTAATAAAGCAGTTTTTGTAACTGAAAATAATCGTTTAGCTCTTAAAAAGTTATTTAATTATGATAATTACAATAAATTCACTGTAATAGGCAATGCACTTGAAGAAAATAAAATCATCAATAAAAATGACATCACAACTGTTCCTAAAAAAGATAAATATGTTGGAATTTATCTCTTAAGGCTTAGTGTAGATAGAATAGATGATTTAAATAATTTAATAAACTTCGCAAAATATTTAAAAGAAAATAATATTTCCAATATTATCATTGATGTTTTTGGTGGAGGAAGGTATGCCAAGGAGTTTATGGATATTGTTTATGATAATAATTTGGATAATATTATCAACTATAGAGGAAAAACTAATTTCCCGTTCAGTGAAATCAAAAATCATGATTTCATGGCGGATTTTACTTTAAATCATAGTTTTGGTATGATTTATATTGAAGGAGTTTTAGCGGGTAGAAAAGTATTCTGTATGGAAAATCCGGGCTCTATTGAAGTGATGGGCAGTATAGATAATACTTATATTGAATCATTTGAATGGTTGGTAAAACAAATAAATAATATTTCTGATATATCTTTAAGTGAACTTCATAAAAATTATGAAATTATAATGTCTAACTTTTCTCAAAATGCAGTTTCTGAGAAATTTTTAGATTTTCTTGATTGATTGAGGAGGAAATTTTAATATGGATAATCCCAAAATAACAGTTATAATTCCGGTTTATAATACTGCAGATTATCTTGAAGAATGTATTAACAGTGTTGTAAACCAGTCATTTAATGAATTTGAAATAATTTGTGTTAATGACGGTTCAACCGATTCCTCTTTAGATATACTTGAAAGTTACAAATCAAAAGATTCAAGAATCACAATCATTAATCAGCCAAACATGGGTTTAGGTGCCGCACGTAATGTTGCACTAAAATGCGCAAAGGGTGATTATATTCTATTTTTAGATTCCGATGATTATATTGCAGAAGAAATGTTGTCTGATGTTTATAATCTGGTACAGCAAAAATCACTTGATTTATTATTTTTTAAACTCATTAACTTTGATAATGATACTCGTGCTGAATCAAAAGCCAATTACTTTGAAATGAAGTTCCTAAACAAAATGGTTGGAAGTACGGTTTTTAATTGGAAGGATGTTAAAGATAGATTATTCGACTTGTCAGTTACCGCTCCCGGAAAACTATTTAAAAGAGATTTGATAAAAGATATGGAGTTTCCCGAAGATTTGATTTTTGAAGATACTTTATTTTTCATGGAAACATTTTTTAAAGTTAAAAGAGCATATTTTTATGATAAACATTTTTATTTTAGAAGAATCAGATCAGATTCCATAATGAATTCATATTATAAAAATTTCCCTGACTGTATACCTATTTATGATAGAATCGGAGATTATTTAAAACATGTTAAGCTTTATGATGATTTTGCAGTTCAGTTATTTGACAGGAAATGTAAAGATATTTTCACTCGTTTTTGTAAGGTTCCTGATGATTTTAAAGAAGAGTTCTACACAATAATTAAACAAAATTTCTCCGAATTTGAAACATCTCTTTTAAGCGAAGGAACACTTGAGTCATGTAACGAAAGAAGTAATGTGATTTTTTACAGTGCAGTTAATTCAGATTCATATCGGGAATTTGAATTATTGGTGGAGTCCTTTGATTTAAGAAAATATTGTGACAGATTGAAATCAGAAAATGATAAATCAGAAAAAAGATATGAACATAAAATATCCGAATTAACTAGTGAAAATGAAAAATATCAACGGGAAATTAATGTTTTAAAAAATTCCACTAGCTGGAAAGTAACAAGAATTTTTAGAATAGTCATGAGATATTTTAAAAAGTAATCCTAAAATTTTATTAATATTGTCATATCAAATATATAAATATGGATTGTGATGAATTATATATTTCTCTTCTATTTCCACCTTCAGATTATGTGTCTGGAATAACTGTTTTTAAAAGAATTGCAGAGAATAATCATAAAGTCGATGTAGTGCAATCAAATTTCAAATCGGATGATTTCACTGAATTTAACAGGTATGTTGATGAGTATATTAACAATAGAATAATTGTTGATATTGACTGTAAAATTGACTGGCCTGCCTGTATATTTAAATTTGTTGATAAAGGAATTAAAGCAATTAAAAAAGATTATAAAAAAATTTATTCAAGATCATGGGTTATATCAAATCATTTTTTAGCCTTTGAGTATAAGTTAACTCATCCGGAAGTATTTTGGTGTGCTGAATTTTCAGATCCATTAATTTATGGTTTATCAAATAATCTCAGAAAGCATAAACAAATGATAATTGATGATTATGACTATGTTTCAAAAATAAATCATTATATTGATATTTATAATAATGATAATGGTACTGATTATCCGTTGATTGAAAAAAATCCGTCTGCTTATTTTGTTGCCGAATATCTGGTTTATTTATTCTCTGATGAGATAATTTTTACAAATAATAATCAGCAGCAGATTATGCTGAATCAGTTTCCGGTTGACATTAAGCAAATGGCATTATCCAAAAGTGAAATTAAACATCATCCAACATTGGACAGTAAGTTTTACAGAATATCTGATTGTAATTTGGATTTAAATGAAAATAACATTAATGTTGCTTATTTTGGCACGGATTATTATTCAAAACGGCATTTTGAAAGTTTGTTTTATGCAGTTGAATCAATAAATCATAAATATAAGAATAAGCTACATATTCATTTATATATTTCAGATGACAAGCTGGTTAAAAAATTAATTCCATCAGATATTTTCACTGTCAAAAAACCATTAGACTATTTGGATTTTTTAAATGCCACTACTAAATATGATGTTTTAATCGTAAACGATGTTTTAACAAAAGACAATTATGCAATAAATCCTTATTTGCCTTCAAAGCTTTCAGATTATTTAGGTTCTGGCAGTGATATTTGGGCATTATATGAACCTGGCAGTTCACTTTCCAAAGCAGATTTAAAATATAAATCTGATATTTATGATTATGATGCATGTCGTGTTGAGTTACTCAAGATACTTGATGATTATGGACTTAAAGATGATAATTGCACAATAAATGGTGATTATTTCAATCAGAGACTAACCGATTTTAATGAATTGTATGAAAAGGAATTCCGAAGAAGAGTTAAACTTGAACGTGAAGTAAAAAAACTTAAAAAAGAAAATAATGAAATTAAATCTTCAAACAGCTGGAAAATCACAAAACCTCTTAGGAGACTGAGGAATAAGTAAGTGTATTTAAATGACTGTAATATCTGTTTTTATTCTTGTTTATAGATTAGTATGACTATATTGATTTAAATACATTGGAAAACTTCATGACAATAGAGTTTCAATGGACTCCAATGATTATTTTGATGAAACCAAATGATAATTCATAAATACTGGTTATAATTTAGTTATCCAATCTGATAATTATTGGGATTATTTAGTTGAATATTATGAAGCGGAAAATTCAAAACTAAAAAAGCAAAATAAGAAATTACTCAAAGAGAATAAGAAGTTAGAACAGTTTAACAAAGAACTGTTGTCATCTAAAAGTTGGAAGATGACTAAACCACTTCGTATTTTAAGAAATCATAAATAATTTTGAACAGTTAATAATTACATTAATATATCTAATTAAATAAATTATATTTTAGTAGATATTTTTTCTACTATATAGTTATAACTATTTTGGTGTTTAAAAATGAATAAAAAGATAGGTATTATATTTGCTTTAGTATTAGTAGCTTTCTTAGTTATGGGTACTGCAAGCGCTGGTTTATTTGAC
>CACZNW010000023.1 GCA_902782595.1 uncultured Methanobrevibacter sp.
AACCTTAAAACCTGAGTCCTCCATTACTTTCGCTATAAAATTAATCAATTGTGGTTTTTCCAAGTTTCCACCCGCATGTGTTTTTTATACAATAATATTATATTTTATGGATTAAATTATTATTAAAGTTTTTTATAACACAAATTATTTAAAAAACAATTACCGAATAATGTATATGAAAGCATTAATTTGTAATGATGATGGAATTACCGCTTCCGGAATTCTTGCTTCCAAAAAAGCTGTTGAAGAATTATGTGAAACTTATGTCGTGGCTCCTGAAACTCAGCAAAGCGGAATCGGTCATGCTTTAACCTTATATGAGCCGTTAAGAGTAAATGAATATACTTTAAGAGATGGCAGTAAAGGATATGGTGTTGGAGGAACACCAACTGATGCCGTGACAATTGCATTATTTGAAATAATGGATGAAAAGCCCGACATTATGATTTCAGGAATAAACACCGGTTACAATATCGGTAAAGCGGAACTTACAACATCCGGAACACTGGGAGCGGCAATGGAAGCGGCAAGTTTTGGCATTCCAACAATTGCAATATCTCTGGAAGTGACAAGAGACGATGTTAAATTTGAAAACGGCGCAATACAGGTTGATTTTAATTTTGCCTGTAAAATGCTTAATAAATTAACTAAAATTGTTCTAAAAAAAGGTTTGCCTGAAGGAATTGATTTGTTAAATGTCAATATTCCTGCCAATCCTTCAGATGATGAATTTGAAGTTGTAAACTTATCCAAACGAATGTATATTCCTAAAATTGAAGAGCGATTGGATCCCCGTGGAAAACCATACTATTGGATTGGTGGTGAACCGTATGAGTCCCATAAGCCGGGAAGTGATGGTCATGCACTACGCAGACTACAAAAAACTACAATAACACCAATAAAAATCGATTTAACAAGTGATATGAGTTTACTACGTGAATGGTTGGGTTAAATACTTTATAAATTTAAGTCTTTAAGTATTTTTTCTCTTTCAGCTCTAAGTTCGCCTAAAACTTTTTCATCAGTACATCCGTCTTTTTTAAGTTGAGCTATTGTACGAGTAATAGCTTCTAAATTACTTTCTAATTGATTAATTGCCATACTATATATTATAAACATTAAAGTATTTAAAGTTGAAAGACTAAATGTAAAAGATAGATAATTATTCAGGGATTTGAAATAATGAGCGAAGATAATGTAAACAAACTTTTTACTCAATTTAAAAATAAATATGTGACAGTTGATTTAAGAGGAGACTATCAAACCGAAGGTACAATAATCGCAATTGACAACTACTTAAATCTTGTCTTAGAAAATGAAAACGGCCTTGAAACCATAAAAGGCGGAAACATAATTTTTATTAGCTTAAAAGAAGATTAGATATTAACCTTAATACCTAATATCTCTTTTTCACCATTATAAACATCCATCGCAATTTGAGCAGCACCGATAGCTCCGGATTCGGACGATATTACTTTTAAGTCATATTTTCCTTTAAAATACTTATTAATCTCATTTTTAAAATTAAATGGCTCTGTAGCACTACCTATGGAACCTGTTAAAACAATACCCTCAATATCATTGCAACAAACGATATCAAGACCCGCTATCTCCATTGCAACAGTCATAATTAAAGTATCGATTGCAAGGCGTGCCTTATCATCACCTTCACGGTAATTGGTTAAAAGTTGATTTTTCATATCGGCAACTTTGCCGTCAATACCGGCAATTTTAATTGCTCCCGCATGTGAAAAACAATCATTTGCGGATGCATTATTCTCATCAATATCTCGAAGCATTGCCAGGTCTAGGGGTCCGTGAACAATACCCATAGCCCCTAAACAGGCATCAAGAGCACCTTTAATTTTGCCGTCTTCAATTAAAATATCCACACTGTTTGAAGAAATATCAGCAACTATGAAATTGCTCCATCCGGTTTCTTTAATCGCATTATAGGAAATACTCACCTTTTCCGGGCTTGCCTGATGTGAATATGCAGCTCTGAACAATTCATCAAGAGACTCTGAATCCTTATGAAGACCTGGAATCATGATTGAGTCTATGTTCAACTCTTCAAGTTCATCGAAAACACTTGTTCCTCCGCCGGTAACCTTGCCCGCTCCATTTATTGATAGGATCCCCCTGTCCTTAACATTTTGGGTTGGTAAAATCTGACTTATCCCATCGCCCATTGCATATGTTATTGCCATCAGATTTACTGAATCAATATCAATGCGCTTTTTAAGTTCATGTGAAGCAGATACAAGACCTTTCTTACTTTCCTCTCTTCCTATTTTAAAAACATCAATTACTTCACCGCCGTCAGACATTATGCAAAAAGAGATTCCGGTAGTTCCATGGTCCATTCCAATAAATACCATGATTATCACAAATAAAATAAAAAAAAGAAAAAAGACGTGTTTTAATCGTCTTTTTGTAATCCACAAGCTTTTCTTAATCTTGTACCAACAATTTCAATTTCTTTTTGACCTTCAGCTGCCCTCATTTCTTTTAAATTGGCACCGTCGGTAGCGTTTTCATCAGCCCATTGTTTTTTAAAGGTACCATCTTGAATTTCTTTTAAAACAGCTTTCATACCATCTTTAGCTTCTTGAGTAATAATTCTATTTCCTCTAGTTAAACCACCGAATTCAGCAGTGTTACTTACATCACTCCACATTCCGGCAAAACCTTTTTCATAAATTAAATCAACAATGAGTTTTACTTCGTGACAGGTTTCAAAGTAAGCGATTTCAGGCTGATAACCTGCTTCAACTAAAGTGGTGAAACCGGCATTAATCAGTTCGGTAATACCTCCGCATAAAACTGTCTGTTCACCGAATAAATCAGTTTCAGTTTCTTCCTGGAAAGTGGTTTCTAAAACACCTGCTTTGGTTAAACCGCATGCCTTTGCCATACCTAATGCTAATTGAAGTGCATCACCGGTTGCATCCTGTTCAACGGCAACTAAACCAGGAATACCGAATCCTTCTTTGTAAGTTCTTCTAACCATAGATCCAGGCCCTTTTGGTGCAAACATTACAATGTTTACTGTTTCATCAGGCTTAATTAATTCAAAGTGGATGTTGTAACCGTGAGAGAATGAAATTGTGTTGCCTGCTTCAACATAAGGTGCAATCTGTTCATTGTATACTCTTTCCTGGATTTCATCCGGAAGCAAGATGTGAATAATATCTGCTTCAGCAGCTGCATCTTCAATAGTTTTTACAGTCATGCCTTCATCTTTTGCTTGATTCCAGGAACTGCCGTTTTCTCTTAAACCTACAATAACATTAGCTCCACTATCAGCCATATTTCTAGATTGTGCTCTACCTTGAGAACCATAACCGATAACCGCTATGGTTTTACCTTCTAAAGCATCTGTATTTACATCGTCATCGTAATACATTTTCATAAAACCATCTCTTATAATTATATTAAGATATTAAATATCAATTAATAGGTATGATTTTCAATATTAATAAAAGTAACCTATCTAAAAATGAGATTATACAAATCAGATTCCATGACAAATATTAGGAATCCGAAGCAATATTGCAATTAGATAGTATATGGCGATGAGAATAATTAAAAAAATTGAAGAGTATTGTGGAAAAATATAAAAAATAATGCCTTATACTCCTCTTGACATAGCTGTAAGGCCTGTTCGAGCTATTCTTTTAATTCCATAACCTTCCACTAAAGATATGAATGCATTAATCTTTGTCTTGTCTCCGGTTAATTCAACAATCAATGTTTTTTCAGTAACATCAAGAATATTAGCCCTGAAGATATTGGAGTATTGGATTATCTCCGCTCTTGCTTTTGCATTAGGAATACTGACCTTAACAAGACACAATTCCCTTTTAACGGCAGATTTGGTAATGTCTTTAATCTTGATAACATCAACTAATTTGTTAAGCTGCTTTGTAACCTGTTCCAGACCTTTTTTATCAGCACGAACAGTTATTACCATACGGGACAGGCCTTCAACTTCTGAATTGCCAACAGTAATGCTGTCAATATTGAATCCTCTTCTGTTGAACAGTCCCGCTACCTTTTGCAATACACCCGGTTTGTCTTCAACCAATGTGGAAATAATATGGTATTCTGAATCCATTTAAATCACATCCTTTTCGAGTTTATACTCACCTATCATTTCATTTATTCCGGCACCGGGAGGAAGCATAGGAAGAGCCTCTTCAGAGTCAATCACCACATTTAATAAAACAGGTTCATTGTCTTTAATTGCACCGGATAAAGCCTCTTTAGTTTCTCCTGGTTTTGTGATTCTGACTGCATTAACACCGAAACTTTCCGCAAGTTTTACAAAATCAGGACTGCTGCCCAGCAATGTTTGGGAGTGTCTTTTATTATACAGTAAGCTTTGCCACTGATATACCATTCCCAATGTTCTGTTTTCCAAAACAATTGCAATGACAGGTATGTCATATTCACGAACTGTGGCAAGTTCCTGACAAACCATTAAAAATCCGCCGTCACCGTTCAATGAAACAACAGGATCATCAGGACATGCAACCTTTGCTCCGATAGCTGACGGGAATCCGAATCCCATAGTTCCAAGACCTCCGGATGAGATGAATTTACGCGGTTTTTGAGTGTTGAAGAAATGTGCAGCCCACATCTGATTCTGACCTACATCTGTTGTCAATATAGAATCAGGTGTTAAAACCTCTGAAATCTCTTTAATAACCGTTTGTGGTTTTAAAGGAACATCATCATAACTTACACGAGGGTTTAATTCCTCTTTTTTATGTTTTATCATGTTGGTCCAATTGTTTACCTCATCTGATGCTGCATATCCTTTTAAAGTTTTATTAAGTGATGATAAAATATTTTTAGCATCCCCTACAATCGGCAAATCAACATTCACATTTTTTCCGATTTCAGCCGGATCAATGTCAATGTGAATAACTTTTGTGTCCGGAAGGAAACTGTCCAGTCTTCCAGTAGTTCTATCGGAAAATCTTACACCAATTGCTATTAATAAATCTGATTCATTAATGTAATCGTTTGAAACTTTTCGCCCGTGCATACCAAGCATGCCCAATGCCAACTCATTGGTTTCATCAAAAGCACCTTTACCTAAAAGTGAAGTCATTACAGGTGCATTAATGGTTTCGGCCAATTCCTTTAATTCACAGCATGCATTTGATATAATAACACCGGCACCTGCTAAAATCATTGGTTTTTTGGATTTTTTTATTAAATCATTTGCTTTTTTGATTTGTCTGAGATTTCCTTTAATGGTTGGATTGTATCCCGGAGTATCAATAAGAGAATCATCAAATCCTGTTAATTCTCCTTCCTGAACTTCCTTTGGAACATCTATTAAAACCGGCCCTGGTCTTCCAGTTGATGCAATTTCAAAACTGGATTTAATCATTGAAGGTATTAAATCCGGATTTTTAGGTTGAAAACTATGTTTAACAATGGGCATTGTAATTCCAATAATATCTGCTTCCTGAAATGCATCATTTCCTATTAAATGAGTTGGAACCTGTCCGGTAATAGCTATAATTGGAGAAGAATCCATGTAAGCTGTTCCTATACCAGTTACAAGATTGGTTGCTCCTGGTCCGGAAGTTGCCAAACACACACCCACACGACCGGATGCCCTTGCATAACCGTCGGCAGCATGAGCTGCACATTGTTCGTGTCTAACGAGTATATGATCTATGTCTGCATCATATAACATGTCATAGAAAGGTATGGTCTGTCCGCCCGGATAACCAAATATTGTTTTAACCCCCATATTTTTGAGGGATTCTATAATCGCTTCTCCGCCTCTCATTGTAAAAACCTTTTTATTTATTATGGATTAAAATATGATTATAAAAATATATATAATTATTGAAAATAATATTAATGTATATAAGTTGTGAGGATAAATTATGGAAATCTCAAAATTCTTCTGCCATAGAATCCCCGAAAGGAGTTTTTTCATAAAAGGCCATCAGTTTCCAGTTTGTGCAAGATGCACAGGATTCTACACCGGTCTGGCATTATATATAGTCATGAATCACTTCTATCCTCATGGCTACAATATTGAAATGCTAATAATTTCAATAATTCTAATGACGCCTGTAGCAATCGATGGAACAACACAGTATTTTGGTCCAAGAGAAAGTACAAATTCATTGAGATTCGCTACCGGAGTTATCGGTGGAATAGGTTTAATAATATTTTTTAAAACAATACTTTGGTGGATTATAAATGTTTTGTAGAAAATGTGGAGAGGAAAATCCAGAAAACGCAATGTTTTGCAGAAACTGTGGTGAAAAATTAAAGGAAGATGTTAAAAAAGCGGAAGTGATTGATACTCCAGTCGGTACAAATAACCAGAGGACACATACAGCACACCAGACCACAACTACTACTTCAAGCACATCCAAAGACAATGACTGGACAACATGCTGCATATGCATTGTTGCAGTCTTTATAATATTTGGAATACTGGGACTGATATTCAGATAATTAATCCTTTAAATAATAATATAAAACAGCTTTTTGAGCGTGCATTCTATTTTCTGCTTCATCATAAATAACGGATTGCGGACCATCAATAAC
The DNA here is from genome assembly GCA_902782595.1 of uncultured Methanobrevibacter sp. Taxonomy (GTDB): domain Archaea; phylum Methanobacteriota; class Methanobacteria; order Methanobacteriales; family Methanobacteriaceae; genus Methanocatella. The sequence goes on from CACZNW010000023.1 coordinate 6,592, forward strand.
TTCACTGGTTACTTCCTGACCTCTGACAGCAGGTAAGCAATGCATGAAAATAGCTCCATCATTAGCCAAACTCATCAAATCAGAGTTAACCTGAAATGGCGCAAAATCAATTTCCCTTTGAGCCTTTTCAGCCTCATCACCCATACTGACCCAGACATCGGTAAATACCACATCAACGTTTTCAAGAGCAACACCAATATCATCAGTGACAATGATTTCAGTATTGTGTTCAGCAGCATACTCATGGGCAGTCTTTAAAATATCCTCGTGAGGTTCATAACCTTTAGGACAGGCAACAGACATATTCATTTCAAGTAACGGAGCGATTAATAAAAGAGAATTGGATACATTATTTCCATCACCGACAAAACAAATTTTTCTGCCTTTCCAATCACCCAAATGTTCTTTTATTGTTAACACATCAGCAAGTGCCTGACAAGGATGTTCAAAATCAGTTAATCCGTTTATAACAGGTACATCAGAGTATTTTGCAAGTTCAACCACATCTTCATGTTTTATTGCCCTTATCATTATACCGTCAACGAAACGGCTTAAAACCTTTGCTGTATCAGAAATCGGCTCCCCTCTTCCCATTTGCAAATCATTTGAAGATAAAAAGATTCCCCTGCCACCCAACTGGTACATTCCAACATCAAAAGAAACTCTGGTTCTTGTAGATGATTTCTGGAAAATCATAGCTAAGGTCTTGCCTTCAAGAGGCTTATCTTCAACATCACCTGCTTTAATTTTAATAGCTAAATCAAGAATGTATCTGACATCATCTTTGATATCACTAATTGACAATAAACTTTTCATCTTCAAATCCCCATAAGAAAATAAAATATATCTTATTTATATATATTAAATGTTTCTATGATTTAATTTAACTAAGTATGAACTAAAAAGAAGGAAGTAAGTGTAAATGAAAAAAAATAATATGATGATAAATCTCAAAAACAAACCTAGCAACAAAAAAATTAAAAAAAAGAAATTTCAATTTAAAATTTCTTTCATGTGTTCAACACGTTTGTTTACAAGTTCTGCAGTTCCCACATCTCTTCTGTGATAAACATTGCCTTTAACAAACTCACAAGCATTTTCAGCTATTTTTTCGGCTTCCGCTATGTTTTCACCACTGGCCACAATACCCAATGCCCTTGAACCTGAAAGGTGAATTCCATCATCTTCCTGACTTACGGCAGCATAGAATACTTTAGCACCCATATTTTCAATTGCATCCTCATCCACTTCAATTAATTCCCCTGCAAATTCTGTTTCAGGGTATCCGTCAGGCACAATGTATTTGCATACGCTTGCCTTATCTTCAAATTCAACATTGTCAAGAGTACCATCAACAATAGCCTGACAAACATCTGCCAAAGGAGTCTTTAAAAGAGGCAAAACATTCATTGCTTCCGGATCTCCAAATCTTGCATTGTATTCAATTAATTTAGGACCATCAGCAGTTAACATGAACTGACCATATAAAATACCTTTGTAGGGTTCAGCTTCAAGGGCAATGGCTTCAAGTGTTGCCTGCATGATTTCAACAGCCCTATCATAATCTGATTGAGATAAAAACGGCAATAATCCTCCAACATCAGAGTATGAACCCATTCCACCAGTGATTGCGCCGACATCGCCTTCAAATGCATGAGGATGATCCTGTGCTGCAGGCATTGGAGCCAAGTGTTTTCCATCACAGAATGCCTGAATTGTGAATTCTTCTCCAATTAATCTTTCTTCAATGATAACCTGAGCAAAACCTCCCATTACATTATCGATTACTTCGCATGAGTACTCTTTTGCTTCTTCATTGTCCTTAAGATGGTCACCTACAATTTTAACTCCTTTACCACCGGTCAGTCCAACTGGTTTGACTACAACATCACGGTCAAACTCATCCAAAAATGCAGCTACATCATCTGAATTATCAAATACCTTATAAACAAGAGATCCCTCAATTTCATAATCTTCAAACAGTTTTCTCATAAATGACTTATCAGTTTCTATTCTAGCTGCACTTTGAGTAGGTCCAACACATTTGATTCCATTTTTTTCAAGTTCATCCACAATCCCCTTTCCAAGGGGAGCTTCAGGACCGATGAATGCAATGTCAATATCCTTCTCAACTGCATATTCGGCGACTTTTTCAACTTCCCCCTCATCACCTTGCCTGAATTCGGCAATCTTGGACATTCCAGGGTTTATTTTGCTCATATAACAGTATAACTCAACATCATCTTTTAATGCGTCTGCAATAGCATGTTCACGAGCACCAGTTCCAACAACTAAAACTTTCATGATAAAATTCTCCTTTTACGTATATAATCATATATTTTTAAAAATATTTAAATTATTTTAAAATTAAACAAAATTTAAAAATTTATAAAATTATGGTAGAAAAGTCTGTAAAATTTGATAATTTTTGATATACCATGAATAATATATAATTATAGTAATAATTGCTATCATAATTGAAATAATGGGAATTTTCGCCTTCAAACAAACGAAAGCGAAATTTAACACCCACAGTGTTGAATACTGAAACAGAAATTATGATATCTGAAATGAACAATGAGGAATATGGCTCCAAATAAATCAGGAACTGCACTACAATAGCAAATTTCTATTAAATGATGATAATGGCAATAGGTGGAACAATAAATACTACTCCAACCATAACAACACATATGAAATGGAAATATAGTTGAAGATTGTAATTTTCATTGAACAATCTTATTTTTATGTTAAAGTACTTTAACATCTTCAAGCGTCAAACCTGTACATTCAGCAATTTCACTATCCGGAATAGTGCCTTTTAAATTTCTTGCTATTCTTCTAGTAACAGACTTGGTAACAGACTTAGTAACCTCTTCAGTATTTTTATCAATAAGCCCCTTTTCATATTCAGCCCACAATCGGTTATTCAATTTTATCACCTTTAAGAATCTATTATACAAAACAGAATCCTTACCCACTATTATATGTGCTACAACAAACTGACATTTTTTAATTTCCAATCTTATATCTTCAGAAAATAAACCATCATGATTTGCAATATCAAATACTTCAAATGCTACTTTAACCTTATCAACATTACCCATCAACGGTATAAACACCAAAT
>CACZNW010000024.1 GCA_902782595.1 uncultured Methanobrevibacter sp.
AGAAAATATCACTTATTTAACAAAAACAAGCAAAAAACATCGATATTCACTTAAATTTTGACATGGTTTCTACAAGGTTAAACAATAATTTATAAGTGAATTTAATTAAAAATAATCATATAAACTAAAAAAATGAATGGTGTTTCTATGGGTTTCTTTAAAAATTTTAAAAAATCTCTGGGAATTGATAAAAAAGAGAAGGATTCTCAGAAAATCGATTCAAACTCCAACAAGATGGTGGATAACGTAAAGAAAATAAATAAACCAGAAACTAATGAAATAGAAAACAAAGGCCAAAAGGACAAAACAGAATCTGTTGAATCTTTAGAAAATAAAATCGGTAATTTAAATGTTAATAAACCTACTCAATCCAAATCCCAGGAAAGCCAGGATCAAAATGAAAGAAGAAATTTCAAATATTTGTATGAATTAATCCACAGTGGATCCAAAGAGATTGTCCTGGACTGCGATATAGCTTTAGACGACAATGAAATCTCCGAATATTGTGATGGTATAAAACTGAACTCTGATTCCCTGCTGATTGATGGAAATGGACACAGCATAGACGGTAGGAATAAAGTGAGGATTTTCTACTGTGAAGAAGGAAAAGTCACCATTAAAAACATCATCTTAAAAAACGGCAAAAGCGACAACGGCGGTGCAATATGCAATTTTTCAGAGATGGCTATCATAAACGGAACAATTGAAAACAGCATTGCAGATAATGTGGGCGGGGCAATATGCAATTGGGGAATTCTTACCATTTCCAATTCCAAGATAATCAATAACGTCACACACAGCCGTGGCGGAGCGATTCATAATATGATAGGGAACTTGAAAATAAGGGACTGTGAAATATCCAATAACAAGTCACCAAACAACATTATTTCAAACAACGGCACACTGGAATTGAACGGCTGCAGTTTCACAAACAATCAATCAAAACATATAATATCAAACGACAGTTCCAAATTCGACCTGGCAGGAATGGGGATTTTCAATGGAGAATTCACCGAAAACGATGCAGGAGAGTCTGTAATCTGCAACAATGGAAAATTCTGTACAGTTGAGGGAAGCAGATTTGAAGGCAATGCCTCACTTAACATCATAAACCGCAGCGATTTAACCATTATAAATCCTAAGATAAATAATGATGGAAAATCCATACTTAATGAAGGCCATATAGAGATTAAAAAATCACCACCGGAATTGGAAAATATAATCTGTGGTGAAGGTACAGTTGAAATAAGTGAAAAATTAATTCCTCAGGGAGAAAATTTTGATTTTGGATATTTGGATAAAAAAATCCATGAAAGCAATTCTGAAGAAATAATTTTAGACCATGACATAACCCTTGAAAAATACGAAATAGATTTTTATGAAGGAGGCATAGAACTAGATCTTGACAACTTAATAATAGATGGAAATGGAAAAACAATCGATGGATTAGACAAATCACGAATTTTTATCATAACCGGAAAAAACATCACGCTAAAAAATGTAACATTTAAAAACGGCCACTCATACCTGAACTACGACAACATTCTAAACTGCGATGGGGCCGCAGTGAAAATCAACGGTGACAGTGACGTTAGATTTGAAAACTGCAGATTCCAGGAAAACCAATCTGAACAGGATGGGGGAGCAGTATCCAACAGAAATGGAAATTTGTCCATATTCAAGTCATTATTTAAAAACAACAACGCAAGGTTGGATGGTGGCGCTATTGACAACGACAATGGAGACATTCATATTGTAGATTCTTCCCTACTTGCAAACACCGTAAACAACTATGGCGGAGCAATACACAACAACACCGGAAAAGTGAATATAAGCTCATCCAAGCTATGCGGGAACAGTGGAGGCAGCTATGGAGGGGCAATTTACAGCGATGGTGAAACAATCGTTAACGACTCCCAGTTTTACCATAACAGTTCAAACAAAGGGGGAGCAATATTCAATAGAAATGCCTTGAACATTATTGGATCTGAACTGAATGACAATGAAGCAAAATTTGGAGGAGCCATAGAAAACGATCGGGGCACGCTTACAATCCTCGATTCCACATTAAAAAACAACAAAGCAGTGAGGGAAGGTGGTGCTGTAAACATCAACAGAAGTGAGCTTTCATCATTCGACATCAAAAACTGCAAGTTGGAAAATAACAAGCCAAATGATATTATCTATGATTAAAAATCATAACCCAATAACATTTTGAAAGTCTAAAAATGTCAAAATTCCATTTTTAGTCTATTTAATTTTTTTAACCAGTATTTTTTAAATTAAAGCAAAATTAGAAAGAATTTTCATCGAAGTGAAATTTCAACTGTAAAAAAATAATATAAAAATTTACAAATCAAAAATTAAAAGTTGTTTGAACGATTTCTCGCTCAAACTAATTTGAAATTATTCATATTCATGTTCGAATTCGAAGGTAAGTTCGGGATACATTTCTTCTATTTCATCCTCGATTCCTTCAGCCGAACCCCCTGGGGTCTGATATTCCATGAGGCAGGTATCATCGGATTCCCATTCGACATAGGTGCAGCTGGAATTCCATTTGCATCCCCACTCTGTCTGGTTCCAGTCATACCAGTTGAACCATTCCTTGCCTTTTCTTCTTTCTATGGGACGATCCCTTATATTCAGGTTGTATATTTCAGGACATTCCTCTTCGGTTTCAGGTTCGGGGATGACTGTTCTGAAATCGAAATTCCCGTCAGGAGTATGCTTGTCGAGGAATCTGCGTATGTCAGCTTTTTCACCGGTTATTGTTATTGTTGTGTAGCACCAATTCGGCAATTTATCACATCCTGTTGTTCTGCAGTATGGCTAGTCTCCCATCATTATCTCTCTGAATCATTTGTAAATAAAAAAACTAATGCCCAATTTCATACTAATTGGCTTAATATGATTTTTCCACGTCTATTATTATCAAGAGATTTATTAAAAGAAGATGGTTTAATTTTCATTACAATCGATGAGAATGAAATGGTTAATCTTCGTAAAATCTGCGATGAAATTTTTGGGAAACCAAATTATGTTGGGGAGGTTATACGTAAAACAAAAACTACAACAGCAGATAAAAACACTGGCTTTAATTTGCAACATGATTATGTTTTAATTTATGCAAGAAATATTGATAAGATTTATTTAAACGGGGAAGAGAAAGAATTTAAAAATTATAGTAATCCAGATAATGATCCATTGGGTGATTGGAAAGCTAGCGATCCTAGTGCAAAAAGCGGTAGTGAATCAACAAGATTGAAAAGAAATTATTTAAATTACTTTTCTAAGCAGTACGCTTGTATTGTTTGAATTTCCTATTGGAAGTAGCATTATCTCTTTATGGAATCCTCTAAGGATGGTGTCAGTTAGTGGAGCATAAAGGATTGCTCTCATACCACTGTATGTTCTAACA
>CACZNW010000025.1 GCA_902782595.1 uncultured Methanobrevibacter sp.
ATCCCAAACAATGCCTTCAGAATCAATTCCATCTTTAGACCTCAAATGAATTTGAACCTAGCAGCTTCCAAGACCCAGTTCACTTGCCATCAAATGCATATAAGTCAAGGCAATTGAAGAATCCTCAATCCATGTATCGGCAATCATGGCATCACCAACTACAACTATCGCCTTATCGGCCCCTTCGATTAACTTCGCACCATGGTCTTTTGACTCTGACAATTCCTTCAGGGTTTCTCTTCTCCCAACAACCATGAAATTACAGGGTTTCCTATTCCTGCTTGTTGGTGCAAGAAGCCCTGCATGCAGAATTCTGTCCAACCCATCTTTTGTAACGGGTTCACCGTTGAATTTCCTTGTACTCCTTCTTTTAAGCATCACATCTATAAGTTCCATGATTGTATTTTTAGAAAATGACATAATTATATATTACAATATATACTCCCTACAACTAATCATCATGAAAATTACCATAATAAAAGATATCATAAAGTACAGTTAATTAAATGAAAATAAATTTAGAAACATATGATTTAATCAATCATATTTTAAGAATCCTTAAATGAAAATCATGTTGAGAATGTTAAAATCTGAAAGTGGCTCGACAACCATGCGATGATGATTGCAATGAACCTATCAACATCCAGATATACAAAATAATAATTCATATTTGAAAATTGGCAAAAAATAGAGTTTAATAAAAAAAACTTCAAAGCTACGGCAGTGCAACTTTGAAGTTTTGTATTTTTCACGACTTGTTAATCAGTCACTTAATAGTTATTACTTTTATTGTTTATAAATTAAATGGTTTTAAGAAATTAGATTTAAACAGGTATTTTAAAAGAATAACTTCAATAAAGTTACCATATACTCACCAAAGCTTTAAATACTCTAAAAATAATGCTAATACAAGGTGATAATATGTTAAACTATGAAAAACTATCCGTAATATATTTCAGCCCGTCTGGAAAAACTGAAAAAATTGTAAACGAAGTTGCAAAAAACTTCAGTATGAACCGTGAAAGCTATAACCTGTTAAGTTTTGATGATACAAAAACATTCACAGATGAACTTGTAATCATCGGAGTGCCTGTTTTTGATGGAAGAATTCCAAAACTCGCATGTGAAAGACTATCTAACCTAAAATCAGAGAATACCAAGGCCATTGTTATTCTCAATTATGGAAACCTCGACTATGGAGATGCATTGCTGGAGTTGGTGGAACTCTTAAAAGAAAATGATTTTGAGATAGTTGGCATTGCAACAACAGTAAGTCAACATCCATATTTCCCAGAAATAGCTAAAAATCGTCCGGATATGGATGATATGAAAAGGATTAATGAATTCAGTCAGAAAGTTATTGAAAAATTAAACAGCAACACCCGAAATGAGATTTTCGTAAGCGGATACAAACCGTATACTCCCTATAAGACCCCCGATTTCGGCGTACTATGTGATGAAGATCTTTGTGTTGAGTGCATGGACTGCGTTTATACCTGTCCCGAAGAAGCAATCCCCGAAGACATGCCTAAAAAAACAAGCCTTGATGATTGTACCCGCTGTTCAACCTGCATCAATGTATGCTCCGAGAATGCAAGATCATTTGGAGGTATGAATTATGCAAAAGAAATGGAAACTGCTATTTTAAACAATCTAGAACGAAATGAAATAGAATTTTTCATGTAAAGCACTTATGTGCTTTACTTTAATTTTTAATGACCATTTTACTTTTTTTTGAAAAATAATTTTTAACGACATGACAACAATATTGTTATGAGCTTGAAATTTACATTATTAGAACAATATTGCTTTAATATAATAATAAATACATTTAAAAATGATAAAGTTAATAACAAGTAATTATAAAAAGAATTGGTGAAAATATGCAAAGTAAAAGCAATATTGATATTGAAAATATTAGACGTATGAGCGAAATAGCAGAAATTTATGAAATCACAAAACAGGACAAAAAATCCGAAAAATACCATGAAAACATCTTAAAAATTTGTGATGCATACCCGAAAAGCGAAGAAATCCTACAGTACAAGATACAGTCTCTAAACTATTTAAATAAAAGCTACAAATCACTTGAAACAACAAATGAATTGTTAAACTTAAATCCAAACAATATAACTGCATTATTCAATATTGTAAGGTATTTAAAGGAAAAACAATATGCTTAAAAAAATAGATTGCTTTAGGAGAGTAACGTGACTGTAGGGATAATTTGCAGGTGCAATTAGGACCCCTATCAAATCCCAATTGCAAAAACAATTATAATTTAAAACCAGTTCCGACAAATTGGGCAATATCCCTGCCGGTGTCATCAGATACATTAACAATGACAATCGAAGATGTGCGACCACTTTTGCGGCATGTTGCCTCGGCAATTAGTTTATCTCCCTTTGGAGCAGATAAATAGTTAATGCTTACCTGCTGAGCTACGGTTAACTGATGAATCTGATTTGAAAGCACTGCAAATGCAAAATCAGCCAATGTAAAAATTACACCCCCCATAACTCCACCATATGCGTTTTTGTGTTCATCAGTTATATTTAAGGAACAGATTGCCTTATCCTCGGACAAATCGTCCAATGTTATTCCTGCATTTACTGCGAATTTGTCCTTATAGAAAAATTCCCTTGCGCTTTCAACTGTTTCATAATTAACCATAAATTTACCTCCCACTGTCCATATCATCCATTACTTCTTCAAGAGCAAACATTATCATCGGGTCAATTTCTATAGCTTTTTCTAGGCATTCATCAAGTTTATCCTCCTCATCCATCATTCCATACATGAATCCCTTATAAACCCAGTACAAAGGATTGTCATCCTCAATTTCAATGCATTTATCCCAGTATTCAATAGCTTTTTCATAATTATGCTTATTCATTTCCAACTGAGCGGCAGTGGATAAATACTCAACATCCTCATCATCAATCGCTGCGGCTTCGTCCAGATATTTTTGAGCAGTATTGAAATCTTCCTTAGCAATGCATGCATTAACCTTACCTATTATGGGATGAATATCATCAGGACTTAATTCCTGGGCTTTATCATAGCATTTTAAAGCCTCATCATACTTTTCATTTTCAATATAGAAAAATCCTTTGTTTGCCCAGATTACAGAATCCTCCGGATTTAATTCAATGGCTTTGTTGAAACATTTCAAAGCCTTGTCAACATGATGAAGTCTGGTTAAGAAATTTCCTTTATCATTCCAGAATCTGTCATCATCAGGATTAATCTTAATAGCTTTATCAATTGTTTTTACTGCTTTTTTAAATTCACCCATTCCAGCTAAAGCCAATGATTTATAATAGATTACTTCATCATCGTTCGGTTCCAAATCCAGTGAATGGTCAAAGAATTCCAAGGCTTCAATGAAATCCCCTTCATTATAATAAAGAATTCCCATTGCAAATAATTCACCGGGATTGCCATAATCAATCTCTTCGTCAGGAATGCCTCCCATATATTCACCCAGTTCAATAGCCAATGACTGTGAAAATAAGTCATTGGAAGTGTCATAATCTCCTGTGCTACTTACAAGGATTGATTTATAAAACAAAGCTCTTGCATATTCAGGATCATCTTCATCGATTGTGTCCAGTTTAGCCATTGCTTCATCAGTTCTGCCGTCTGCAAACAGATTATATACATCATCAAAAAAATCATCCATAGCTGAATGAGGCATGATCATTCCTGATTTTTCATCAACTTCAAAAACCGGAGCTTCACCTTTTATGTATGCAGTTGAAAATTCCTTATCGAAATGAGTTAAATTGAACATGTCTCTGATTTTGCGTGCTTTATCGGAAACTGTTGATTTTTTAGTGCCAAAATAATCACAGATTTCATCCGGAGTGGAATGCGGTTCAAAACTTGCATCAAATAAAAAATTAATTTGACCCAAGGCATAAATTACTGCACTTGCCCAGATATCAAGTTTTCCCCGTTTAAACGGCACATCATGTTTTCTTCCCATCTTTTCAACTAATTTAATGCTTAAGTGTTTGTATTCATCGTCAAGTTTATCATCACAGAAAGTGGATACCAGTTCAATTAACTGTTCCTGTCTAATTTTTGTTTTTTCATCATTCATAAGCTTCACTTTTAATATTTTGTACCTACTGCTATATAGGATTTGTCCAGATGACATATTTTTTAACCAAAACCATGGACCCCATGAACTTAATCAAAACAATATAGGATTAAATGATTAATACCTAATAATATGGGAAAATTAACATTAAGATTTGCAGGGGAAACCGAATCCGGTTTAATTTTAGAATACATTAAAAAACTTGATGATTATGAAAACAGATTAAATGAATTTACAGCCACTGAAAAAGATACTGAAAATAGGTTTTGATGAAAAATCAGACAGAAGTGATATTTGAACTGCTTGACTGTGAAGTAATAGGTTTTGCACTGTACTTTTGAGTTTTTCAACATATATCGGAAATGCAAACATGCACCTGGGGATCTTTTCATTGAAGACAAACGTCGACGAAAAACTATGTGAAAGCCCTTTTAAAGGAACTTGAAAAATAGTGATTGATAGAGGTTACGGCCGTTTTGAATGGACTTGTCTGAGTGGAACAGACCCCGCATTGATTTTTATCTCCCCATGGTGCTGAGCAAAAAGACTGGAATGTGTTTCACTTTAAATAAGAAGGTTTAAAAAAATTTGTTGAAGAATAGGAAAAGTATTCCTATTCCCTTTTGGTGTTGAATTCATCTTTTGAGTGTATCCCGACAAGGGAAGCAAATACTGCAAGGACACATGCAACGGTACAGATTAAACATATTGTCTGAGATGCCTGAACAATCATGCCCCCATATTGTGGAGCAAGGGTTAAATTACCCATCACCCATGCGAATACCAGTGTCAAAAGACCCAGACTCATTGTCTGACCGATTGTTCTCATTGTAGCCTGTGAAGCAGATGCCGTTGGAGCATATTTTGGCGGAACTGAACTCATAATCGCATTCATATTCGGACTTGAGAAAAGTCCCATACCAATACCCTGAAGAACCATTGCCATAATTACGAGGTATAACGGAGTGTCTCTTGTCAGGAATGTTAATATTGCCAGTGCAACCGCAGCAATTCCAATTCCGATTGCCGCCAGTTTCTGTGGATGAATCTTATCCGATAGTCTTCCTGAATTTGGAGCCATTATTGCCATGAGTATCGGTGTGATGATTAATATTGAACCTGACATCTGGGCATCCCATCCCCTCACATACTGAAAGTGGTAATTCAGTATGGTTGTTACCACCATTATTGCAAGATAACTGCACAATGCAGCTATATTGGATGATGTGAATTTTCTATTTTTAAACAGATTCATATTGAATACCGGAGATTTTTGCCTTAACTCATAAGCTCCAAATATTATAAGTAAAATAATTCCCGCTGCAGTCAATATTTTGCCGTTGGTTGTAATCAATGTAGTAAATCCGTAGATAAACAATAAAATTCCGATACCATATAGAATGGAACCTGTCTTGTCAATCCTGTCATTCTGATAGGTCTTCCATTCCTGAGGTATTTTTAAAATCATGATTACTATACATAAAATTAAAAATGGAATTACAAAGTAAAACATTGACCTCCAACCAAGATTATGGACTAAAAATCCACAGATTACCGGAGACAGAGATGTTGCAAGATAAACTCCCGTTACTGTAAAACCCAATGCCTTTCCCCTGCTTTTTGGAGAAACCGCATGAACCACCATTGCCATTGCTGAAACATTTAAAAATGCCACACCTGCACCCTGCATAATTCTGAAAATCAGAAATGATTCTGTTGAAAATGACAGACATGCCCCGAGAGATCCTATTAGAAATACTATTACTCCCGCCAGCAATGATTTTTTAACACCGAATTTTCCTGAAATCTGACCTGCGGGAACTGTGAATACTGCAACAACAAGGAAAAATATTGTCGGCACCCAATTTTGAATGACATTATTCATTGCAAAATCATTAGCTATTGCCGGAACCCCTATTATAATACCATTTGATAAAAACACTGCAAAAAACGAAGTTATAAATGATATCAATACTACATACGTTTCGAATTTTATTTCCATAGTTAATCCTCCCCAATAAGTTTCATACCATTAATAGCAATCTCTTTTATTCTTTTTTTTAACTCAACATCCGAATCTGTTATTCCTACTTCCTTTTCCCATTCTTTTGAAATTCGCCGGTATTCCGGAACCAGTTCATTCCCCTTTTCCGTTGTAGTCAACATATATTTTCTACGATTTTTCGGATCTATTTTCCTTTTAATATACTCAAGATCCTCTAACTTTTTCAGCACTTTAGCAACGTTGCCTTTGCTTTGACTGAACATGTTAACCAGGTCTTCCTGTGAGCAATTCGGATTGTCATATATGAACATAATATATCTGACATCGTGACCAAGATTCAAGTCATTAAATTTTGATTTAATGTATTTTTGATGATTTAGAGAAATATTATGTATCCATGCTATGAATGGAGAATTTCTAGTTAATGCATGAAAACTTTCATTATCCATTTTCCCACCTCATACATAATATTTTATCAATAGAAGCATATAATTGTTTCTTATAAAACTGTTTAAAATGAAACAAAATATTGTTTGAAAAAAAAATTCCTTATTCGCAGTAACCCATTTTGTGGAAATGAATCCTCACTTTACGATAGAAATCTTCACTGGAAAACGCAAAATCTTCATTGAATGATTTATAAGCCAAAATACAATCTTTTTTCAAATCAAATTCAAAATCAGGGCACTGACCGAATAATTTTTCAAAACAGACCATGGAATTTTGAGGAAACAACACCCTCTCAAAAGGAATCTTATCCGTCAGCATTTTTAAAGCACATGAAAGAACGGTCAACTGAAGAGCTGAAGCATATGCATCATAATACTCCCGATAATCTAGATTGACATGAAAATAGATCATGAAATTAATAAGCACATGTGAAATCCATATAGGGGAGTTGGGTTTGAATTTATCCAACTGCAAATCGGTAAACTTGAAAATCACATCAGGAAATTTTTTATCATTGTTTTCCTTACAGAACTCCATGAATTCCTCAAAGGAATAATTGGTCAAATATTTAAGATATACCTCCTTTATTTGTTTATCACAGGAATATCTGGATATTTTCTTCAAGTCCTTTTGCCTTAACACTTTAGGATAGGTAAACATACAATCACCGTTGAAATTATTATATTAATAGTTTGAACGACTCAAAAGATAAATATATCGTTAATATTACAATGTAAAAGCAACGAAAGGCCTGTTACCCCCTACTTCCAACTGAAAAAATTAAATTAAGAAAACACCTTTTGAACCTCTCCAGATTAAAGAAGAAAAAAATAAGAGTTAAAAACTCTTAAAAAAGAAAATAAAATAAAGAAATCTATACGAACACTCGCCCGAACCGACAACAATTTCACCATTTATTATTACTAATTTATAAAAAAGTAATATTTATATGGTGTTAAATACAATATTATGATAGATATTTAACCAAAAAATCATTCACCATTTTTTGAAAAATATCACAAAAAAGTATTTGAAGAATAACTTTGTAAATTATAAAATCTAAAGTATAATTATAAATACTTGATAAATTATAATATACATTATATTATTGGAAGTGATTTATATGTATGCAATAACAAAAGTAAGTTCTTCAAATCAAGTCGTAGTTCCTGCAGAT
>CACZNW010000026.1 GCA_902782595.1 uncultured Methanobrevibacter sp.
TATCGTCTGTTCCGTATTGGGTCTTTTAAATCCAGTAACTGGAGCGATTGTTCACAATGCAGGATCATGTTTAGTAGTTCTAAATGCCGCACTGCTCTATGACAGGCATTTTGATGATTCAATTAAAAAAATCGATACTGCACATACCGAACATTCACATTATCACTTCCACGATGATGGCGAACATACTCACTCCCACGAAGGTGTTAAAATCATTGACGAAATCATTACAGATAAGGGAATTAAGCATATGCATGCTCACAAGCACTCAAAAACAAGACAAAGTTGTGAACTTCATCACAACTAACTTTTTCTTTTTAAGATTACTTAACATTAACATCACCCATTTGAAATTCGAAGATTTAGTTTGAAATGGCTCATGATATAGCAAAGTTGAATTAAATTTGACCTTCTATATCATTAGTGTTAATGTCAAAAACACATCAGCAAATCAAAGGTTTGAAACATTTTTTGATGCGGTTCTGGCAATCATAATTACAGTGCTTGTTTTGAAACTGGTCCAGCCAGCGGCACCAACATTTGCGGCTGTGGGAGAACTGGGCAATTCATTTCTGACCTATCTGACCTGTTTTTTAATTTTATTCAATATCTGGTATAGAAACCATAACCTGTTTCAGATTATTGATGAAATCAGCCATGAAACACTAGTTTATTATGGGCTTTTGATATTTGCCCGGTCCTTGTTTCCGTATTTTGCCATATGGCTGGCATTTAATGTAAATTCAGTTCCTGCACAGACAATGTTCGGACTTGACTTTCTCATAACAAATATCATCTATTTGTTTTCTTTAAATTCGATTAGAAAAGCAAATCCCGGCCAAACACTCTCCGATTACAAAAATGTCCACACATACATTACAATGATTATTATCCTTGTAGGATTTGTATTGACCTATACGGTCTTCACGCAGGGAATATTTTTCTGCTGCATGATTTCAACCATATATGCCACAACCCGTCCCGACAAAATGCAGAATGAGATAGTTGACAGCGACAGGTTTGAAGCCTTCATTGATGCGATTGTTGCAATCGTGCTGACCATTATCGTTCTTGAAATCACACTGGCAAATGAGGGGAGCTGGCAGGTACTGTTCGATTTGAAACTGGAATTCATATCTTATGCCATCAGTTTTTCTTGTTTGCTTTAACTACTGGGTGTACAATATCTCATTATTCCATGTTGTTCGAAAAATTGACTACAAGGTAATCTGGACAAGCGGAATTTCACTTTTTATCATTTCCCTGATTCCATACTTTACAAGATTCGTTGCAGAAAACTTTTACTCCTTTGCTCCCCAGGCTTTATATGGACTTGAACATCTCCTCATTCCGGTAACTGGAATAATTCTTGGAATATTTCTTAAAAAAGCAGACCCGGAAAACGGGGAAATTGATAGAATATACAAAAACAAAGCATTTCCAATAACATTCATAATTGTAATCATCGGTTATGCAATCGGATATTTATATTATCCTCAGGCAATAATATTTTCCTGTCTGATTTCAATACCTCTGGGATGGATTTTAACACGTCTAAATAATTTAAATTAAAAATAAGAAAAAATGAAGATTTTTCATCTTCATTAAAAATATACGGCTTCAGTCATTTTCATGCACGTCATATGCTGAAAGCAGCCATTCGCCAACACCCTCGGCGTCAGGGTCATGTGAACCCTTGCCTGTGTCTAGGGCGCGTATCTTATCCATTTCAGAATCAGTCAGTTCAAAGTCAAATATGCCCATGTTTGACTTGATTCTTTCCGCTTTGGTGGATTTTGGAAATACAATCACTTCTTCCTGGTTTTCAAACCTCAGGATTACCTGGCCTGCATTCTTGCCGTATTTTTCTGCGATTTCCAAAATAACAGGGTCATTCAATAAATCCGCATTTCCCTGACCTAATGGTCCCCAGGCCTGAAGCTTGACTCCCTGCGGTTTGATTAGCTCGCTTAATTCCTTTTGCTGGAAGTATGGATTGTATTCGACCTGATTTACAGAAGGTATTGTATCAAAATCAGGAACCCATCTGTTCCAGATTTTCACTGTCATGTTGCTCACGCCGATTGAGCGGATTTTATCTTCCTCTTTTGATTCTTCCATTGCTTTCCATGCCTCATCAACTTTTCCGTACGGCTGGTGAATCAGGTACAAATCCATGTAGTCTGTTCCCAGTTTTTCAAGGGACAAATCGATTGATTTTTTTGCATCATCATATGCAAAGTCCTGAAGCCACATTTTGGAGGTTATCCAGATGTCTTCCCTTTCAACATCGCTTTCCTTAATGGCCTGACCCACTTCCTGCTCATTGAAGTATGCAACAGCAGTGTCAATGTGTCTTACGCCCAAATCAAGAGCTGTTTTAACGGCTTTGCATGTGCTTCCGTCTGCAGGGATTAGAAATGTTCCAAATCCTATTGCGGGGATTTTATTCCCGTCATTTAATTTTATGTATTCCATTGTTATTCACCTAATTTTTTGATAAAAATTATAAACGTTTTTTGATTTCAAAAGCTTCCTTTAATTTAACATGTTAATCTTTTTTTCATGGCGTTTGTATTTCATATAAAGTACTGCAAAATTGCCGAATGTTATTATCAGGCTTCCAATTAAAAATGCATAGAAATTTCCGATAAATATTAGAATAATTGCCGAACCGGTTAAAAAAACCACTCCCATCACCAGCAGGTCGTTTTTAGTCAGGCTGACTCCCTTCTTATAATATTCCTTGTTCACAAGTATTGAAATGTAGAAAACAAGCAGGGAAATTATCATCATTGCACCTGTCAGATAATGGTTTACATTACCTGCATGAGTCAGTTCAAAGGCAACTGTGACGAGATTGATGCTTATAATTACAAAGTAATGGCTGAACATCAGCCTTAATGCACGCTCCTCCCTCATGTGTTCTATCAGCCTGTGTATCTGAACCACATATGATGCAAACATCATTAAAATAATGAAAAATACCAGAATAGGGATAAGGTTAAAATTTGTTGTGTCAAAGAAGTGGGTTATTCCAACAACAGCTTCACCAAATGTAATGATGGTCAATAATTCAAATCTCTCAACCAAATGGGGAAAGTTAATGATATTCTTGCTGAATTTCCCCCTAATGAAAAACGGCAGGAATGCACCAGTTATTATGGCAACAACATTGATTGGGAGGACATATTCCTTAAAACCGAATAGGGATGCTAAAATAGAAACTCCATAGATTCCACATACAATCAAAAGAATTTTGATGGAATTTCCGGCCGCTCCGTCAAATGATTTTTCTTCCCGTGCATGGACGGAGTATAACAGAACAACGGTTAAAAGAATTATAAGCATGGAAATGTCATATGTGAAATACATCACCGACCAGTCGCCCAGAATGGTATTGGACATGTAAATCACCGCAGTCATGTTCACGAATGTCAGAACATAATCATACCACTCCCACCTGCAATAACGGTTAACGTAGTTGGTAAAGTAAAGCCAGGCCTGAAGAATTACAAAACATGTGAAAAATAAGCGAACAGATTGTATAGAGGAATAATTCCACCTACAGGCTCACTTATAAGGCCTGTGAGCTGTGATATTGCATATACAAATATCAAATCGTAGAATAGTTCTATCAGTTCAACCGGTTTTTTGATTATTTCCATGTTAATCTATTGGTTTTCATTTTATTAAAATATTGATTGAAGATAATAATCAAGTTGGAAATCCTAGTTTTTTAGCAGTTTTAACTGAGGGAAAGTAACATATACCGTTTGGATGGTGTTAAAGTTATTCGATAGGTTGTTTAAGATAATTCGCAAAATTTAATTGGAGTTTTACTGTAAAAGAGTGACATGTGAACTATCGCATACGTTTTATACGAACGTTCATGTTTCTTTCTATTTTTTTAATTATTTTATGCTATTTGGTCATTGAAAAAATTATATATTTATAGATTATTGGTCGTTGAAAAAACTAAAATATATAAATAGCAAATATCTAATAATTATATAACTAAAAGTTTTTTTGGGAGAAATATCATGGAAAATAATGAAAAAAGGCAATATCTATTCAATATCTTAAAAACAACGCCGGATATTGTTGAATATTCAATTAAAACTCAAGATAATGAATTAAATAAAAGAAATGATTTTTTTGAGCTAAAAAATAGGATTGATTTATTTCTCGATAAAGATAGTGATGCCAGATTTTACATAATGCCTGGACTGCGTGGAGTTGGAAAAACAACTATATTATTCCAACTTTATGATTACTTAACCACTACAAGAGGAATCAATCCTAATCAGATATTATACTTTGATTTAGATAGGCTTAAAGATCAAGGGGAGTTTAACATTTTAGATTACATAGATCTATTTATTAAGGATATTAATGAGGAAGCCTATTTAAACAGAGAACCATTATTTATTTTCGTTGATGAATCACAGTATTCAGATAATTGGGACCATGCCGGGAAAATAATTTTTGATGAGAATAAAAACGTATTCCTAATATTCACCGGTTCAGATGCATTAAATCTAGAATACTCAATGGATTCCGCTAGATGTTCTATTAAAAAGGAGATTTATCCCCTTAATTTTTCAGAATATCTATACTTGAAATATGATTGCAATATGCCTGAAAATATCAGTCAAACATTATTTGACATGATTTTTACAGCTGATAGAAAATTCCCTAAAAATTGAGAAACAAGTTCAACTGAATGTTTATAATAAGTTTAAAAGAGATTCTGATAAAATTTGGCAGGATTTTATCCAATATGGTGGATTGCCTTCCTCATTTAACTTGCCTCCTCAGGAGGTTATCCAAACAACAATCGATATAAAAAACAGGGTTCTTGAAAAGGACTTGGATTTAATTTCTTCATTCACCACTCCAATTCGCCAATCCTCTTATTCAATTTTAAATACTATTGCTCTTCAAAAACCCGGATCTCTTTCAGTTCAAAAATTGGCGAATAATTTTGAATTATCTAAAACATCCGTTTTAAATATATTGGAATCATTTTGCAATGCTCATTTGCTTTTTAGTGTTGATGCCTACGGTTCAATAACTAAAAGAAATAGGCATCCTAGGGAATATTATTTTTTATCAACTCAAATGAAAGCCTGTATTTATCAATTAAACGGACAGTCAACACAAACTAAAGGAGATTACTTCGGTTCATTATTGGAAAATTATGTGGCCGCTTCATTATTCATGATGAAAGAGAAAACTAAAAGAGATTTTGGAATATTTTATGACTCAAGAAAAAAGAGCAATGTCGATTTTTTAATCAATACTATTATGGGAGATATAATTCCAATAGAAGTGGGCATAGGGGATAAAAATAAAAGACAAATAAAAAA
>CACZNW010000027.1 GCA_902782595.1 uncultured Methanobrevibacter sp.
AGAAGGTATTTTTTGAATACCTCTTGCCCAAATAGCATGATTGATAGATTCGTCGATTTTAACATCACTAGCTTTCATGTGTTTGGTTAAGAAATTTTTAATCTCCCTTATTGCTCTTGGAGCTCTTATAGTCCTTTTGACTTCTTTTACATTTCTAAGTGGAATTGTGTAAACTCTTTCCATTTTAATCCCTCAAATTATAATTTTAGACTGTTTCTTCTCCAATGTCTAGGTTTTGGTCTGTATCTGAGTTTACGATTGGTTTTAGCATAAGCCCAGATTGGAATTCTCCTATTTTGTTTATTTGCTTTTGCCATTCTTAATTTTTTAGCTAACGGTTTATTTCTACTCATTTTACTCACCTGTATATAATTATAATATTATTTTTTATATCCGATAACACGAGTTTGATAATGTTCGGGGAAAAACTTTGAAGAGTCTGAGCCCATCTCATCAATCATAAGCCTTATTTCAACCTCAAAATCTGAACTTGCGTCCCTATGGGATTTTTCCTTTGAAATCTCAAAGAGACTTTCGGTTATGAATTTAACGGATTTGTGTCCGAAACTGTCAAGGTTGACATACTGGACACCGAACCTGTCTTCAAGGCTTCTTATCTGATTGACGTTAAGTTTCGGGGTTCTGTCGTCCCGTCTTGTCCCGTCTGCAATAATATCATGGTTTTTGGCTAAATGTTCCACTGTTTTTTCGTGGATGTATTTTATTCCTTCGTTTGGAAATCCGTCGGCTATAATCATCTCACAGGTTGCCTCAAGGATTTTTTTATCCATTCTTAAAACGCTGTGTTTGAAGCCTAGAGATTTTGCGGACTTTGCTGCGGGAACGTATGAATCATACACTCCGAAATTGGCAGTGTAAAGCTCCACTTCAAGGCCTAACCTTTCAAGCATTACCGCCGCAAGGGATGAATCCTTGCCTCCACTATATAAAACAGCCGCCTTCATAATATTATCTTATTTTCTTGTAATCTTAATTTCTCTTTTCTGACCGGCAATCTGTTTAAGCAAAAACTTCAACTGCTCGTCAGTGACTTTTCCTCTTAGGCTTCCTGCCTGCGCTGACTGGATTAGCTGCAACTCAATCTGACTTACAAGTTCAGGTTTGGTGAGCTTTAAATTGGCCAGTCTCTGGCGGGCTTCCGGTGTCATTATTTGGCCTAAGATCTGTTTTTTCTGAGCTTCGAATTTTGCTTCAGCTTCCTGCTGCTGAGCCTGCGCCATGGCCTGCTGCTGTGCCTGATTCTGGGCGGCAGCCTGCTGAGCCTGTAATTCTGCCATTCTTTTTTGACGAATTTCATCTAAATCGCTCATAATCAAACTCTCCTAAAAAATAAATTATCTAGTATTTTTCAAGTTCAGGAATGTCTTTAATTATTTCTCCGGAAACTTTATCCAAAAATGATCTTCCCTGAGGAGTGACAATTCTTCCGCCTTCCACTTTTTCAACGTATCCGGCATCTTCAAGCTGATGGAGTGCGGTTCTGATTATTGATCCGCTTCCTTTTCTGAAAACTTCCGGACGTACTCCACGGTCTTTTTTACCACCGTAGAAGGTTCTTAAACTTGAAACACCAACAGGTCCGTCAATGTAAACCCTTCTGATAATTGAAGCGGTTCTTATAAACCACCAGTCCTGGCGTTCAGGTTTTCTTTCCTTGTGAACACCTGTTCTGACAAAATTGGACCATGCAGGAGATTCTATTTTATCATTTTCCTTAAATTCTTCTGCGACTTTTTCAATTAATAAATCTGCAGGTACATCAAATACAGTAGTCATATTAATTCTCCAATATTATATAATTTTTTTATTGTAGCTTAATCCACTGTAAATTTAAGACCTAAAAAGAAATAGGGCCTGTAACTCTAAATTTAAAATGTTTAAGGCTTTTTTTTATAAATCACAGCGACGTGACCCCTGACGTCAACAAGTTTTGATTTTGTCTTTTCAAGGATTTCGCTGATGTATTTATCTTTATCGCGAG
>CACZNW010000028.1 GCA_902782595.1 uncultured Methanobrevibacter sp.
GGTTTGAATCCAGTATCGTTTGTCAAATCACTAATATCTGCACAAAGATACATTACCTGATTTGGGTAATAATCAATTTTACCAAAACCAACTTCAAAATTAGGATTGATTATATCTCTGATTATTTCAATATATTCTTTTAATGGTTTGACATTACCTGAACCAATAGTATATACTTTACCATTTTTTCCTTTTGTTGAAATGTCATAAAATGCCCGTGCACAATCATCGCAGTATAAATAATCCCAAAGTTGATCCCCTTTTGTTGTATTGAATTCTTCATCGTTTAAAATAGAATTAATACAACTCATAATCATGGAATTATTATCTCCCGGACCATAAACACTTAAAATACGGCCCCAACAGTGTTTTATTTCTAAATGCTCTGCAAGTAATCTACTTAATTTGCCTGCGGAATATTTAGCTATTCCATAACCGGTTACAGGATTAACTGGAGTATTGGGTGAAAGTTTTTCTTCAGTCAAGCCGTATTCTGCCTGAGAACCTGCACCCACAAAAGTTTTACATCCACTTTTTTTAGCCAAATTAACGGCATCCAATGTGTATTCTATATTTTTAAGTTGTAAATGAGCATCATCTCTTGTATTACCCATTGTTCCAACCCATCCAAAATGGAAAAACAATTCACATTCTGAAAAATCATTAAAAAGTGATTTTAAATCAGACAAATCACATTCAACAATTCTCACCTTATCATTTTTTGGAATATTATCAGTTTTTTTAGAATTTGGTCTCACAATAGCTATAATTTCATAATTTTTTTTTAAAAGAAGTTTTATTAAAGCTGAACCAATCATGCTGCTTGCACCAGTTACAATAGCTTTCATATTCACACCTTAAAATTTTTCCTTTTCCAAATCAATAATCATATTTTCTTCAAGTTCTTTTCTATCTAAAAATGGTTTTAAATCTTCAAGAGGTGCTGAAACCATTGTACCGTCAGGTAATCTTTTTGATGCGGATTTTGGTTCAAAACCCTGTTCTGTATCAACCATAATTTCACACATCATAAAAGAATCTGCATTTAATGTTTTTTCAATAGCTGAATTTAATTCCTCAGTTGACTCACATCTAATGAATGGTATCCCGTAAGCGGTTGCGATTTTGCCCATATCCGGGAAACTCACATCTCCACTGTCTCCGCCGATTCCAATAAATGGCTGTTCAAAAAAGGATCTTTGTGTAATTCTGATTGACTGATAACCGTTATTATTAATAACAAAGAGTTTAATTGGTAAATTGTGATGTACAATTGTTTGCAGTTCCTGAATATTCATTTGGATACTTCCATCACCACTAACACAGACTAAATCATCTTTATCAATTCCAAAACAGGCACCAATAGCTGCGGGCAAATCATAACCCATTGAAGCTACTCCGGAGTTAACAACAAGTCTCTGACCTTTTTTAAGTTTATAACCATGTATACAAGCACAGGCAGATCCATTAGCCACTACAATTTTTTGATTTTCTTCCATATTATTGGAAAGTGAGTCTAAAAATGCATAAACATTAACTTTATCTTTCTGTTCATATTTTGATTTATCGCAAACCGGATATTTTTCTTTCCAGTTATTACAAATTTTAACCCAATCTGAATAATCAAATGTATCGTCTGCATATTCATTATCAAGCACTTCATTAAATTTTGTTATAAATTCTTTAATGTCTGATTGTATTGGCATATCAATATTCAATGTCGGTTTTTTTATCTCAGCAGGGTCAATTTCAACCATAATCTTATATGCTTCTCTTGCCCAGCTTTCATAAGCAAATGAAACCTGACGGGTACTTAATCTGCAGCCCAATGATAAAATTAAATCACTATTCTGTGCCGCAAAATTGGCGGGTCTATCTCCAAATGAACCTCCACAACCGCAAGTTAATGGATTATCATATTCTATGGAATCTGTTGCATTCCATGCATTAACAACAGGAATTTGGAGTTTTTCAACTAATTTTAAGAATTCATCATGAACGTTATTGGTTCTAATTGCTGAACCCGCATAGATTACCGGTCTTTCGGCAGTCTGAAGTTTTTTAATTACATCTTTAATAACATCTTCTGTAACCGGGGTTCCTAAATCAATTTCATCTTTTGCAGGGGTGAATTCAATCAAATCATCTGTGTCTATGATTGCACCCTGAATATCCAATGGAATATCAATCCAACAAGGTCCCGGACGACCGTTCATAGCATAATACAGTGCTTTTTGTAATGCATATTTAATTTTATTTGCATCTACAATCATTTCACAATATTTTGTCATTGAATCAACAGTGCTGATAATGTCCCATTCCTGATCACCAATTTGGCGCAACGGCAAACCTGTACTTTGAACAGTCATTTCACGTTTAACCTGACCTGAAATAACAATCATTGGAATTGAATCCAGGTATGCACCTAAAACTCCGGTTAACGCATTGGTTCCACCGGGTCCTGTTGTAACACACACTACTGGAAGTTTATTGCTCATTCTATAATATCCTTCAGCAGCTATTGCACATGCTTGCTCATGATGGTTGTATATACAATTTAAATCTTTATTATGTCCGAAACCATCATTTAGATGCATGGCCCCTCCGCCAACAACACTAAATAATGTATCAATATTATTTTCAACTAAAAATTGTGCTATAAAATCTGCAACTCTAATTTTCATATTCCCACATCATAATTTTTATCTCTGAACTCTACCACTGGCATTGCCTGAAGCTAAATTTTTTACTTCATCAATGGAACTTAAATTAAAATCTCCTTCAATAGAATGTTTCAAACAGCTTGCAGCTGTTGCAAATTCTAAAGATTCTTCATCTGATAAATTATTTAGGAATCCATATATTAAACCAGCAACAAAACTGTCTCCACCACCAACACGGTCAACAATATGAACATTATATTCTTTTGCCTGGTAAAATTCATTTCCGTCATATAACAATGCAGTCCATTTATTGTCACTTGCTGAAATTGAAGTTCTTAATGTACAGGCTATTTTAGATAGATTAAATTTATTTAAAAGTTCATTTGCAACAACTTTATATGAATCATAGTCTAATTTTCCTTTGTCTACATCAGTATTTTCAGCTTTAATTCCGAATACTTTCTCAATATCCTCTTCATTTGCAATGCAAATGTCAACGAAAGGCATGATTTGTGACATTACTTTTTGAGCTTTATCCTGTGACCATAATTTTGCCCTATAATTTAAATCGCAACTAATAGGGATATTCAGTTCTTTTGCTTTTTTACAAGCTATTAAACATATTTCTGCAAGGTTATCGCTTAAAGCAGGTGTTATCCCTGAAAAATGGAACCATTCTGTATTTTCAAATATTTCATCCCAATCAAAATCATCTATTTTACTTTGAGATATTGCTGAATTAAATCGGTCATAAATGACTTTGGATGGTCTTTGACTGGCTCCTTTTTCCAAATAATAAATTCCTAATCTTTCACCATCTTTAATGATATTTGAAGTATCTACACCAAATTGTCTAAGTTTATTAAATGCAGATTGTCCTATTTCATTATCTGGTAATTTTGTTACAAATGCAGAATCCATTCCAAAATTAGCCAATGAAACGGCAACATTAGCTTCACTTCCACCATAATGCACATTAAATTTATCTGCCTGAACAAATCTATTAAAACCTTCTGGTGAAAGTCTTAACATTATCTCTCCAAATAATACTACTTTGGACAATTAAACACCTCTAATCTAGATTTACTCTTTTCTTTAAATCTAAAAATCTTGCTTTATCTTCATCTACAACAGATTGGTAATAATCTACTTTATTTTTTAGATATAAATATTCAAAATCAATAGCTTTTTTAACAGCAACCGGGTAATTGTCATGCATTTTATTAATATCAAATACGATTTTCCTGGTTTCAAGTCTGTCGGTTATGTCACTTAATTCATTGAAAAACTCATAACTGTCAACTGAAATACTTCCTCCAAATGCGGAATTAAACCCGTAATCTTTTGATTTTATTAGTATGTCTTTGCAGTATTCCAACATTTCGGGTCCGTTAACTTCACTTTTAGGAATTCCACATGAACTTGAAAAATCACTTCTTCCGATTACTACGGTATCTAAAAAGTCCTGGTTTTCTGTAAAAATACTATCAATATTGTTATAGGCTGTGATTGTTTCAAGGTTAATTATTCTGTCAATTATGCCATCATTTTGGCTGGGGAATACTTTTAAAAATGCATTTTTAAATTTTGATGCTGCGAACGGGGTTTCGATCATAGGTGCCATAATTCCATCGGCACTTAATATTTTACAATCATCCATGTCTCTGATTGCTTCACAACCTCCAATTTTAATATACATTTTAAGTCCTGATTTAGAAATAATGTCTCTTAGTTTAGTAAGTTCATTTTTCCTAGACCCTTCAGTTTCAAATTCTGCTTTGACAGCAATTACTCCATAATCGCTTTTTAACTCTTTTAATAATTCTACCATTTTTTCTTCAGTAACATTCATAGTATCACTAGTCAAAATAACTTTTTATGCATTCAATCATATAATCGAGTTTTTCATCAGTCATACCCGGATAAACGCCAATCCAAAAAGTGTTATTCATTATCTTGTCTGTATTTTCCAAATTGCCAATAACTCTATATTTGGATTCGTCCCCTCTTATTTCATCAAAGCAGGGTTGTTTTAAAATATTTCCAGCGAATAACATTCTTGTTTGAACACCTTTGTCTTCTAGGTATTGTACTAAATCGTTTTTGTCTCCATTTTTAACAGTAATCATAAATCCAAACCAGCTTGGGTCTGAATTTTTGGCAGGTTCTGGTAAAATTAATTTATCTTCAAGTGAAGATAATCCTTCTTTTAATCTGTTGAAATTGTATTTCCTTCTTTCAACAAAGCTTGGAAATTTTTCTAGTTGTGCACAACCAATTGCCGCCTGCAAATCAGTCGCTTTTAAATTATATCCGAAATGGGAATAAACATATTTATGATCATAACCAATTGGCAGTTCTCCATATTTTTGTGTGAATCTATTGCCACAAAGATTGTCCTGACCGGATGAACACTGACAATCCCTTCCCCAATCTCTAAATGACTTAATAATTTTATTCAGTAAGGAATTATTGGTGTAGACTGCTCCACCTTCTCCCATGGTCATATGGTGAGGAGGATAGAAACTACTGGTTCCGATATCTCCTATTGTTCCGGTTAACTTATCTTCTCCGTTGATATTATATGTTGAACCCAATGCATCACAATTATCTTCTATTAACCATAAATTGTTTTCTTTACAGAATTTTGAAATGAATTCCAGGTCAAATGGATTTCCCAAAGTGTGTGCAATCATTACGGCTTTTGTTTTATCGGATAATGCATCTTCAAGTTGTCTAACATCAATATTGTATTGTGGAATTGTCAAATCTACAAAAACAGGCACTGCTCCGTACTGTAATATTGGTGCAACAGTTGTCGGAAACCCTGCTGCAACAGTTATTATTTCATCTCCTCTTTTGACCTGTCTATCTCCTAAAAGTGGAGAAGTTAATGCCATGAATGCTAATAAATTAGCAGAAGAACCAGAATTCACCAATGAACAATATTTGACGCCCAGATATTTTGAGAATTCTTTTTCAAATTTATCTGCATATCTGCCTGCAGTTAACCAAAATTCAAGAGAACTGTCAATTAAGTTAACAAATTCGTTTTCATCATATACGCGAGATGCATATGGAATTCTCTCTCCTTTTTTGTATTCTTTATCCACGTTATGAAAGGTATTTGCATATTCTTTTACCAAACCCAATATCTCTTCTCTTGCTTCTTGTTCTGTTTTATTTTCAAAAATAATAATTCCACCTATAATTGTTTATAAAAAAATTCATTAATTTGATTATTAACACATTTAACAATGTCTCCATTATTTAAATAAATATTAATCCATTCAACAGTTTTTTCAATGGCTTTTTCTATATTCCATGTTGGTTGCCAGCCAAATGTTTGCTTGATTTTACTATTGTCTAATTTTAAGAAATTAGCCTCATGAGGACCGCCGTCTGATTTATTAATCCATTTAATTTTATCAGGACTTTTTTCATTGAAATATTTGCAAAATAAACCAACTAATTTTGAGGTTTCAACGCAATCTTCATCATTTGGTCCAATATTATAGTAACCTGCATACTGTTTATTATTATATTGTTCTTTAACAATTCTTAAATACATATTCAATGGTTCTAAAACATGTTGGTAAGGTCTTATTGAATAAGGATTTCTAATAATGATGTCTTCATGATTTTCACATGCTCTAAAACAATCCGGAATAATTCTATCTTTTGCAAAATCTCCTCCGCCAATTACATTTCCTGCTCTTGCAGTAGATGTTGGGATTTCAAGTTCTTTAAAAAACGAATTAATATATGAATGTGTAACTAATTCTGAACATGATTTGCTGTTGGAATAAGGATCAAAACCATCTAACTTTTCATCTTCACTATATCCTTCTTGTTTTTCCATATTTTCATATACTTTATCTGTAGTAACATTTAAAAAAGATTTAACAGAACTTGATTGTCTAACACATTCGCAAATGTTAACAGTACCCATAACATTAGTATCATAGGTATATACTGGGTTTTCGTAACTTTCCCTAACTAATGGTTGAGCAGCCATATGAATGACAATATCGGGTTTAAATTCATCGAAAATTTCCATTAATCTATTTAAATCACGCACATCACCGATTGTTGAAAACATTTTTGAATTTAAATTTAGTAAATTAAATAAATTAGGTTCAGTTGGAGGATTCAATGAATAACCTGCCACTTCCACATTCCAATTAATTAGAATTTGCGACAACCAAGAGCCCTTAAATCCTGTATGTCCAGTTATTAGAACTTTTTTATCTTTATAGAAATCTTTCAAAATTAATCACCATAAACCCTATTTCCAAATGTACCATGGAGCATTGTCTTCGTCCCATAATTTTTCTAATAAATCGTGGTCCCTTTTCGTATCCATGCATTGCCAGTAACCATGATGTTTATAAGCCATCAACTCTCCGTCTTTTGCAAGATTTTCAAGAGGATCTCTTTCAAAAATGGTTTCATCACCTTCGATATAATTTAGAACTTCAGGTTCCATTACCATAAATCCTCCATTAATCCATCCTCCATCTTCTTTTGTTTTTTCAGCAAAAGTAGATATTTTTTGACTGTCGTCAATGTCTAAAACACCAAATCTGCCAGCTAAATTGATTGCAGAAATAGTTGCTAATTTGCCATGAGATTTATGGAATTCTAATAATTCTTTTAAATTAATATTGGAAACTCCATCTCCATATGTTAACATAAAAGGTTCATCTTTAGGTAAATAGTCACTTATTCTTTTAATTCTACCCCCAGTCAAAGTATTCAAACCGGTATCTACTAAAGTAACCTTCCATGGTTCAGAATAGTTATTATGAACTTCCATATTATTATTTGATAAATCAAAAGTCACATCAGATGTGTGCAAATAATAATCCGCAAAAAATTCCTTTATCATATGGGATTTATAACCTAAACAAATAATAAATTCATTAAATCCATAATGGGAATATATTTTCATTATATGCCATAAAATAGGTTTTTCACCAATTTCAATCATTGGTTTTGGTCTTAAATGGGATTCCTCAGAAATTCTTGTTCCAAATCCTCCAGCCAATATTACAACTTCAATTGTTTCACTCCTTTAATGTTTATTTGAATAAATTAATTTAATAATGTATTTGTTATATATAGTTTATAATTTAATCTACTTTTTTATTTACCTGTTTTTTTCCTCACATAATATTCACAAATACTGGTTGGAACACAATAAAATATTAGTAGATAAATTTGATATAAAACTCCTATTCCCCATCCTTTAAGCAAATATATTGTTTTAATAAAACTAAGCACGTGTTTTTTTAAATCAGGTTCATGTCTAGCTTTAGCATAAATTATTAATGCAGGTAATGAAAAATAAAGTTTATGTCCACTTTCTTCTGCTGCAATGGTGCGAATCTGTTTGTTTTTAATTAATAATATTGATTCCAAATATCTTGATGATAACTCTATACCAACTACTTCAGAATCAGCAGGGTTTTCTCTATAAAAGATCACATCTTTTTTTGTTTTATAAGTTGATAAATTTTCGTTTAATGCTTTTGCAATTAATGGAAAGTGGGGGTAACTACGACTAATATTATTTGACGCACTTATTAATATGTCTGCATCGATTAATGATGTTTTATAAATTGTACTAGATATTAAAACTCCGATTTTAAAATAATGTTTTTTAATAATTAATGCTAGTTCCTGAGTAGTATTTTCCAAATATTTAGAATTCTCACCTTTTTGTCGTTTGATATATTCTGAGATAGGTTCATCATCAAGAGTGGGGAAAAAATTAGGACTATCATCACTTGTGTATGTTCCGGAAGTACAAATTATTAAATCATATTTTTCACTTTCAATTGATTCAATAAAATCATCACAGTTATCAAAATTTAAGTAATCATTATCTGCCAAAACCCATACATAAGGGTAAGTTGCCTGCGCATAACAATTAAAAATATTTGCATTTCCACCTATATTTTTATTATTTCGTATGATATGTAAATTTTCAAATAATCTTGAATATTTTTCACATACTTCAGGGGTTTTATCAGTTGATGCATTGTCTCTAATTGTAATTTTACAATTTTTAAATGGACTATTTAATAAATAATTTAATGTATCATCTAAGTAATTTGCACGGTTGTATGTAGGAATTTGTAATTCAATTTTATCTTCAATCATATTGCTCATCTATAATGAAATATTCATAGTTATCAATTAAAAGTTTATCTATTCGGCATAATATAATTTTTTTTCTCAATATGAAGTCCTACCAATAATCAAAAATAATCATTAATGATTTAACTATAAAATAAATGAAACTCTAAATAAAAAAATTTACTTTTGACGACTTCCTATCGTATTTTTTTTTAAGTTTAGCGTCATTTTTTGTCAAAAAATTTCATTTGTATTTGTTTTGATTTTACATAATCTTGAAAAATTTTTCAACATCATCTTTGAATTTTTGTTTCTCTTGTTTAATAGCATTTCTATATGCATTAAACTTTTTAGTTTCAATTTCATAGTTTTCAATACACTGAGTTATTTTATTTTGGATAACCCCTATATTTTCTTCTTCATCATCAAATTTAAATTCATCATCAATTGAAACATCTTCATGATATTTCGCTGAACCTTGTTTATTGGTTAATATACAACATCCGCACATTGCCGCTTCTCGCGGAAGTCTGTCTTTCCCGGGATGATTTCCAAAGTCGATATAAACTTTACTTTTAAGCAATAATTCTTTTACTTGATTAGTTGTTAAACCCTTTATTGGAACAAAATTTAAATCTGGAGAAGCTTCAATTAATTTTTCTGTAAATTCAATACCCTTTTTTGGGTTATATACAATAATATCTTCTTTTTCTTCAAATGCATAGTCAATTATTAAATATTCATCACTAACATAATCTGATAAATAATAGAAGTTTGAAATCCCATTTGATTTTAGATAATCAATTGAGTAATAACTTTGGCAAAAATGACAATCAAATGTCTTAATATAATCAAAATTCAATGTAACTTCTCCTCTAAGGAGTAATATTAAAACAATATATATCCGATAATTTTTTATAACATTTTTAAAAGTGTGTGTTTTTTTAAAATTGTCCACACTAAGCCACCATAATATTTTTTTGGCATTTTTTATTTTTTTGGTCAGTCTTATAGCAGAAGTAACTTCCGGAGTAATAATTATGTTATTTTCACTATCATTTATTTCATCTAGCAATCTGTACTCTGTTATGTATTTTTTAAAGTCATTGGGTGTGTACTCTTTATTGTTTCTTTTAGTTTTAAAATAAGTTATATAAGCTTTAATTCCATTATCATTTAACTCTTTAACTAATTGGTGTAATAATTCAGGACCTCCTGTTTTTTTATATGCTGGACATAATACATATATTTCTGTATCTCCTTTAATAATCATTTTATCCATTTTATTCTCCCTTTAATTCAATGGTTTATATAAGTTCAATAGTTATATTTTTTAAAATTTCATATATGAATATAACTAATTATTTTTTTAATATTATATATTACTTTTATATCTGAATAGTTGTATGAAATATGTTATACTAGATGTTTTTTGGTAAAATAAAAGAATTCATTGAACACATGCTGAGCACTAACACATTAAATAGATGTTTTGGTTAATGTATTTTCAAAAACATAAAAATAATAATCCTATAAGCTAATATTTTTATATTAATGTGGAATAAATTTTTTTTAATCATCATGGCAGGGATAAACTTTTATATAGTAATTGGAAGTATATTATAAATTAATTAATTTCTTTAAAGATGACCATGTATAAAATATCAGTTATAATTCCGGTTTACAATGCTGAGGAATATTTAAAAAACACGGTTGAGTCAGTTATTAATCAATCAATGGGTTTTGAAAATATTGAATTGATTTTAGTTGATGACTGTTCTACTGACTCTTCAAGAGACATTATTTCTAATTATGCAAATAAATTTAACAATGTTGTCCCAATTTTTGCTAAAACTAATCATGGTATGGCCAGTTATGGAAGAAATGTTGGAATTGAAAAAGCGAATTCAGATTATGTTATGTTTTTGGACAACGATGATCTTTTAGATTTGGAAATCTGTGAAAAATTATATGATTTAATTATAACGGAAGATGCAGATTTAAGTTGTTGTAACAGGGTTATAGATGATGGTAAAAGCGAAGTATCTTACTCTTTTAATAAAAATTTAACTGAAGGTAAAAATTATCTTATCTTGGAAAATGATGATGTAATTACTTTTAATAATATTCTAGTCCATGGAAAGCTTTTCAAAAGAAGTATTTTAATTGAAGATAACTTAAGATTTCATGAAGACAAAACTTCTGAAGATTTCATATTCTGTACGGAGTGTTTTTTACACTTTAAAAAAATTGTTTATCTTGACAAGTACTGTGGCTACAGGTGGATGATTGTTGACAGCTCAATTTCACATACTAACGATAAATATCTGGTTGGAAATATTAATGCAAGTAGATATCTTTTAAGTGTATTAAAAAAAGAAAATAAAGTACAATTTGCTCCTAAAATCTTTAAATTCACACTTAGTGTGATTTTCAGATATTGTTTTACTTTAGATGATAACAAGACCATTAAAAAAGTTTTGAAAAAATTGTATGATTTTGAAGAAGAACTCAATTTCTCCATTGAGAAGGATTTGCTGTATATAAATATTATTAATTTCTTTGTAATTCGTAAACAGTTCACGATTGCAACCTTATTAATTAAAATAATGGGAAAAATGACTCGCAATGATTTCATAAAAAAGATTTATAGAAAAATTGGTGCATCTTCATAGTTATTCGTTATAATACTCCTCTATCAATTTTGCAACCCTTTCAGTTGAATGTCCGTCACATGCTCCCATATACCATTCTCTGTATTTTGAATAGTCCACATCATAATCAATTGTCCTTAAAATCTCAATTAAATCATCACAGGTTTCACAGTATTCTCCAGGAACTTCATCCGGGAATTTAATGTATAATCCATGCTTTGATAAATACTCATCAGCATCAGGACAGTAGAAAATAATTGGTCTGTTTAACATCAGATAATCGAAGTATGATGAAGAAAAGTCAGTAATCAACAAATCGGCACCCGCAAGCAGTATATAATGGTCAACATCTGTCACTTCAATGATTCTGTCATAACCTTTCGGAACAAAATCTATATTCTGGAATATTAATAAAGGATGTTTTTTGACAATAAATACGGAATCCGATTCCTCTAAAAAATCATTTAATTTCTCCCAATTTATTTCGTAGTCATAATCAAGAACGTCAATTCCTTCGTAACGCCTGTAAGTTGGAAGATATACTATTTTGTTTTTGTTTTTCAGTTCGGGAAATAATCCGTAAAATTCATTCTCCAGTTCCTCTTCATTATTTATAAGCAGATCTGTCAATGGGTATCCTAAGGGTTTTATAACTTCTCTTTTCAAACCAAAACCGCTTGTAAAACAGTAATACACATCTTCGGCGGTTGAAATAAAGGCATCATACTGGTCATGACTGTAACGTTCCCGACTTAATGCATTCGGAAGGTCAAGTCCAATCCGTTTGAATGCACCCGGTCCATGCCAGATCTGAACCAGTCTCTGGTTTTTTTTAAGAGGAATATATGCGAAATGCCTATAATGATCATCGATTGCGATAACTTTTGATGTCATGATATAGAATGAAACATAAATCATA
This sequence comes from uncultured Methanobrevibacter sp., assembly GCA_902782595.1. Classification (GTDB taxonomy): domain Archaea; phylum Methanobacteriota; class Methanobacteria; order Methanobacteriales; family Methanobacteriaceae; genus Methanocatella. The sequence goes on from CACZNW010000028.1 coordinate 12,381, forward strand.
TCAAAGATACTAAAGGGCAAAAGTTTAATAATCAGTTTTTTTTCACAGTTAAGTGCATCATAGACAAGCTGGGTGTTTTTCATCAGTTTTTCATTACGGGGACTTCCTAAAAATAATGCTCTTTTTTTCACTGGTAGAAATAGGGTAACTATTTTAAATACCAGATTAATAATTTTAATTGATAGAGGCTTTGACATATTATTTTCCTTTATAATTTATTTTATATAATAATTTATGAAAAGATTTATTTAATAATAAAATATTATATTTTATATAATCAATTTTTGTTTTAGAAAAATTTATTTATGTTTTATCGGTGATTATATTGAATTATTTATTATTGATGATGGGTGGAAGCGGAACAAGATTAGGTGCTGACAGGCCTAAACAATATATTGAAATTGATGGAATTCCAATTTTCTTTTATATACTGCGTTCATATACTCAGCTGGACTGTATTGATGAAATAATAATTGTATCAAATGAAATGTGGATAGATTATGTTCAGCAATGGGTTGACAGATTACAGACTGATAAGGAAATATCTATTATAGCCGGTGGAAAAACTCGTTCACATTCCGTTTACAACGGTTTAAAGTCCATTTCTAACAGGGCCAATGATGAAGATATTGTAATGTTTCATGATGCGACACATCCCTATGTTGATGAACCGGGCACAATTGCCGTAATAGAATCTATTGAAGAATACGGCGGTGCAACTTTGGGTGCATTCCAATATGATACCGTGTATAAAATGGATGATGAAGGATTCATAACTGATGTGATTCCAAGGCAGGAACTGGTTGCCGGAGCATCACCTGAAGGATTCAAGTTCGGCAAAATATTTCCAATCTATGACCAGTCAACTGATGAGGAACTTGAAAGCATGACATCCGGTGGGGCTTTAGCTTTAGAGTATGGTATAAAAATGAAAACCATTGAAGCCAATGTTATAAATTTAAAAATAACATATCCTCAAGATTTAGAAATATTTAAAAAGACTATTCACAGCTACTTTTTTGAATAGGTTATAATATGATGCATCCTATAACTGAAATAATAAAAAAAAGACAACTGGATGTGCCTTTAGGCATGGCATCTTTTTGCACTGCTAATGATATAGTTATTGAAGCGATTTTGGAAAATGCAAACCGCTTCGGAGATCATGTTTTAATAGAATCTACAGCAAATCAGGTTAATCAGTTTGGCGGATATGCAAATATGACACCATTTGAATTCAGTGAATATATTTATGAAATTGCAGAAAAAGTCAATTTTCCCAAAGAAAAAATTATTTTGGGCGGAGACCATTTGGGACCCCTTGCCTGGGCGGATAAACCGGAAAAAGAAGCAATGGAAAATGCATGTGAATTGGTTAAACAGGCAGTACTTGCAGGTTATACTAAAATTCATCTTGACACTAGTATGATGCTGGCCGATGATCCTGCAGATGTGAGATTGTCAGATGAAACAATTGCAAAAAGAGGAGCAATGCTTTATAAATCCTGTGAAGATGCATTTAAAAAGAGATGTGAAAAATATCCTGATTCAATGCATCCTGTTTATATTATAGGAAGTGAAGTGCCTGTTCCGGGAGGCATTCAAAATGAAGAGGATGCTCTTCAGGTAACCGACATCAATGATTTCGAAAATACTATAAACATATATAAGACAGTATTTGAAGAGTTTGGCTTTGATGATGCTTTTGATAATATTGTAGCTATTGTCGTGCAGCCAGGAGTTGAATTTGGAAATGATGAAATTCACATTTATGATAGAAATGCTGCCCGCACATTATCTGAAAAACTAAAAGAATATCCAAACATTGTATTCGAAGGACATTCCACTGATTATCAGTCCAAATCTAAATTGAAGGAAATGGTTGAAGATGGTGTGGCAATACTGAAAGTAGGTCCGGCACTTACCTTTGCCTTAAGAGAAGGCTTATTTTCTTTAGCCTTAATGGAAAAGGAATTGAATTTAAAGGATAAATCTCATTTTATTGATGTTTTAGATAATGTAATGCTGGATAATCCTGACGATTGGCAGAAATACTATTTTGGAAGTGATTTGGAAATTAAACTTGCAAGAAAATACAGTTTTTCAGATAGATGCCGTTATTATATGGCCAATGAAGAAGTTATGCAATCTATCGATAAATTAATTAAGAATATTGATTCATGTGATGTTCCATTGGGCATGATTAAACAATTCTTCCCAAATGCTTTTGAGAAAATAAGGGATGGGAAAATTTCAAAAGATGCAAAAAGCCTTGTAAAATCCAACATTGAAGATGTTGTTGAAGATTATAATTTTGCCGTAAAATATAATTATAAATTATAGTTTAAATGTGGTAATATGATTGTTAATGAAATAATTGACGGTGATGCGGAACAGATTATTCAAGAAAATTCACAATTAAAAGAACTGTTTAATACTACTGTAATGATTACTGGCGCATCAGGGATGGTTGGAAGTTATTTTCTATACACTTTGGTTAAATTAAATGAGGATTATTCTGCAAATATTAAAATACTTCCGCTGATTCGTAATTTAAACAGATTAAAACAAGAAATCATCGATAAAGATTATGTCTGTCCTATAGTTCAGGATGTGATTGATGAAATAAAATATGATGGTGATGTTGATTATGTTATTCATGCTGCAGGTCCGGCCAGTCCTAAAATAATGAGGGAAAAACCTGTTGAAACTAATTTTGCAAATACCCTGGGGGCGGCCAATACATTAATGTTTTCAAAAAACCATAATGTGAGGGGATACTTATTTATTTCATCAAGAGAAATTTATGGCGATCCCAATGAAAACCAAAAATATTTTACAGAATACGGCAGATTAGGATTTATTGATCCTTTGATTCCTAGAAATGGTTATGCTGAAGGCAAAAAAGCGGCTGAAAATATGTGCTCAGGATTTAAGAGTGAATACGGATTAAATACTAAAATTGTAAGGTTGGCTCACACATATGGTCCAGGAATGAGTGTTGATGATGGCAGAGTTCAGGCGGATTTTTTAAAAAACATTTTAAACAATGAAGATATTACTTTAAAAAGTGACGGATCTTCTGTAAGAACTTATACGTATATTAGTGATGCTGTAAGTGCAATGTTTAAGGTGTTATTGCAAAGTGAAGATATTGTTTATAATATTGCAGACGAGCGAAATGAAGTTTCCATTAAACAGTTAGCTGAAATAATGGTTGATATTTATCCTGAAAAAAAATTAAAATTAGTTTTTGACATTGAAGATGATAAAAATAAGGGTTATGCACCATTTAAATTTGGAATTTTATCAACAGAAAAAATAAAAAAGGAATTAAACTGGTCTGCAAAATATTCTGTTAAAAATGGATTTAAAAGAACTTTAGAATATCTGATGCTGGAAGAGGAAAACTGAACATAGTTTTATTGCCTAAGGATTTTTATAAGTTATATATTGGTAAATTACATATTTTAAAGCAAATTAAAAAGGTCTTTTGTGTGTAAATAGTTGAGATTTAACAGTAATATTTTTATATTAAAAATTTCATTAACTAATATTTAACAAAAATTGAGATAGGTAAGAGTATAATGCATGAAGTAATAATTTGCGAAAAACCGAGTTCAGCCGAAAAAATTGCAAAAGCACTTTCACCAAGTGCTAAAAAGAAAATATACAACAAAAAAGTCAAATACTGGCAGCTTAAACGTGACCAAAAAGACATTACGGTCGTTTCAGGTGTCGGACATTTGTATTCACTGATACCCGATAAAAAAAAGCACACTGTTTCCTTTGACCTTCAGTGGGTTCCGGCTTATGAGGCAAGTAAAAACAGTGCCTTTACCAAAAACTACCTTAACGCCATTAAAAAATTCGGTAAAAACGCAGATTCATATATTCACGCATGCGATTACGATGTTGAAGGAACTCTAATCGGATACAATGCACTTAAATATGCATGCGGTGAAGACTCATTAAACAAGGCAACAAGGATGAAGTTTTCCACCTTAACCAAAAAGGACATCATTGACGCCTATGAAAACCGCATTGACATTGACATGCACCAGGTGGACAACGGTATTGCAAGGCACATACTTGATTACTATTTCGGAATGAATATCTCAATTGCCCTTTCAGATTCCGTTAAAAAAACCAAGCACAGGTTTTTAAAGCTTTCAGTCGGAAGGGTTCAGACTCCTACCTTATCCATTTTGGTTGACCGTGAAAAGGAAATCCGGGAATTTGTTCCCGAACCTTACTGGAACATTAAGGCAATTCTTGATTTTGAAGACATTGAAATCAAGCACGTTGACGGCAATATCTTCGATTCTGTAAGGGCTGAGGAAATTTATGCCAAATGCAACGGCAGGGATGCGGTAGTTGACAAAATCACTTTCACCAAATCCAAAACCAAACCTCCGGTGCCGTTCAATTTAAGCGGCCTTCAGGCGGAAGCCTATAATGTATTCGGGTTTTCACCTAAAAGAACCCAGATTGCAGCACAAAACCTCTACAGTGCAGGTTACACTTCATACCCGAGAACTTCATCTCAAAAACTGCCTGAAAGTCTTGGTTTTGACAATATCTTTAAACAATTATCTGCAAATCCCGAGTTCAAACAGCATATAGATAAATTACCTTCAAAACTCATTCCTCACAACGGTAAAAAGGAAGATGCCGCTCACCCTCCAATTCACCCGACCGGAATCATACCGACAGGTTTAAGCAAGGACGAGCAGAAAATCTACAATCTTATTGTTTACAGGTTCATTGCAGTATTTTTCGAATCAGCAGAGTTTGAATCAATGAGAACCACCCTTGACATTGAAGGTGAAAAGTTCAAATTCGCCAGAAGAAGAGTCACCCATAAAGGCTGGATGGAACATTATCCATTCAAAAAAATCGACAACGAAAAGTTCCCAGACGTTAAGGAAGGTGATGTAATGAGCGTTAAGGAGCTCATTAAGGAGGAGAAGGAAACCAAGCCTCCGGCCAGATACAATCAGGCATCATTAATCAAGGAACTTGAAAAAAAGAATCTTGGAACCAAGGCAACAAGAGCAGACATTGTGGACAAGTTATATGACAGAAAATACATTTCAGGAACAAAAATTGAGGTCAACGAACTGGGGGAAAACCTCATTGACACATTAAACACATACTGTCACAACCTCACATCCGAAAAACTTACAAGAGACCTTGAAGTCCAGCTGGAAGGAATCAACCAGGACAAGACCACAAAGGAAAGCGTGGTTTCAGAAGGTGAAAGGGACGTCAGGGAAATCCTTCATGACATTGACAAAAACCAGGAGGGAATAGGTTCCAAACTTTATGAGGCCTATCAGGCAAGCAATATTGTGGGGACATGTCTTAACTGCGGAGGAAACCTCATAAAAAGATACTCCCCAAAAACCAAGGGTTCATTTGTCGGATGTTCCAATTACCCTGACTGCACTACAATCTATTCAATTCCAAAGGGAACCAACTTCCTTAAAAAGACATGTGAGAAATGCGGGTTGCCTATCATTTCATTTGGAAAACCAAGACAGAGGGCATGTCTTGATCCCAACTGCGGAAAGGATGCCACCAAAAAATATGAACCTGCCGAAGTCGGTGAATGTCCTGAATGCGGTAAACAGCTCCTGAAACGTTCAGGCCGTTTCGGTGAGTTCATCGGATGCAGCGGATTTCCGAAATGCCGTTTCACATGTTCGGTTGAAGAACTTGAATTCAAACTTAAAAAATAATTTTTTTATTTTCCAAAATTTTCCCTATTTTTTCCGGTAATAACATAATCTTTTAATAATAGTAAAATCAGATATATAAACCAATAGAAATATTTTTTTAATATATTGGTTTAAAAAATTATTTTTATTTATATTTCTTAATTTACGAAAAAAATTAGACAGAGGATTTTAATGAATAAAGAAACGTTATTAACAGTGGGTAAAGGGATTATCATAATTTTAATTCTTTTAGCTGTTGTTTTTGCATTAAAAACTCCTGCAGCTGATTTAAATTACTTCGATGATCAGGGTAAAGCATTATACACTGATTCATTAGGTCTTCCTTATTTCAGTGAAATGGATTCATATTATAACTACAGGTTGACCGATGATTATGTAGATCACGGCTATGCAGGAGATGAAATGAGAGATGGTGTTGTATGGGATATGCATAGGAATTCTCCAGATGGTTTTGAACTTAATTATGAGTTAGGTATTGCATATGTAACTGCTTGGTTGCACGATGTGGCAAACAATTACTTCGGAGGCAGTTTTTCAGTTAAAGAAATTGCATTCTGGGCTGGAGCAATCATCTCAACATTATGTGTAATTCCGGCATTTATCTTTGCAAGAAGAGTTACTAATGATTATGGGGCGATAGTGGCAACGCTTGTCATTGCACTTGCTCCGAACTACTTTGCGCACACATTCCCAGGATTTTTCGATACAGATATGTTCTATTACATATTCTCGCTTTTATTTGTATTCTTCTTTGTTGAATCGATTAGAAGCGACAACTGGATTTGGAAAATCGTATTCGCATTGATATCCATAGGTTCAATTGGAATATTTTCAACCCAGTGGACAGGATGGATCTTTTACGTTGCATTGATGGGAATTTTTGTTGTAGTATACTTGATTGCAACATTCGTATTCAACATTGATAATGATAAAGGTGAATATCAGAATATCCTGCAGAGGATTATACATAACAAGGAAGTTCTGTCAATTCTTTTAATCGCCGTAATCGCATTTGCGGGTCTTGCGGCATTCAGAGGAGTTGACGGAGTAACCGGAATCTTTGGAAGAGTATTCGGCCTGCTCAACCTGCAATCCGCTTCAGTTGTTGTAGGTGGATTCCCGAATGTACTTATTTCCGTTGCAGAGATGCAGATGCCTTCAATGCTCGGTAGCGGTATGACTTCAATGTTTACAGCAAGTACCGACGGATTCATAAACGGTATCGGTGGTATCGCAATATTCTTTGCAGCTTTAGTCGTATTATACATTCTTGTTTCAAGAGCATGGAAATTCAGAAAAGTAACCCAGAAACCGGCAGATGAAAAACCTCAGAAAGGTAAAAGATTATCTGCCGCAGAAAAACTGGACAACAGCCGCAAGTTCAAAGTATCACTCACAGATTTGAAATTCGGTGGAGACAATACAATACTTGCAGATAAACGTTTAACAGTACTGTACGCAACACTGTTTGTCGTATGGGTTGTTGTAACTGCCCTTGCGGTATCCAGAGGTTCAAGGTTCATTACCACAATCGTACTTCCGTTCGCTCTTCTGGCAGGTATCTTTGTAGGATATGCATGTGACTATATCAAAAACAGACTCACCAACGATAAACTTCTGATTATTGCAGTGCTTTTCTGCGGATTTTTAGCAGCAGTGCCTCTGGCAGCAATAAACACTGTCTATGCAATACTACTGTTTGCAGCAATTGCGGCAGTGGGTCTTGTAAGTGTTTACGCTCTTAAAGACACTTCAGCTGACAAAAATCACGTTCCGCTTAAAAAGTACGTTTTAATCATTGCACTGGTAATTGCATTAATCACACCTAGTGTCTGCGGCGCTTATACAACTTCAAACAACGTTGTACCTGGTACCAACGATTACATGTGGAATGCAATGCACTGGATTGATGAAACCCAACCTGAAGATACAGTAATCACATCATGGTGGGACTTTGGTTACCTCTTCGAAGTTGCAGCCGACAGGCAGGTAACATTCGACGGAGGTTCTCAGTCAGGGGAACGTGCCTTCTGGCTGGGTCAGGCGATGACAACGGACAATCTTGAGTTGTCAGCGGGTATATTCAGAATGCTGGATACAACCGGTACCAGAGCCGACGAGTATCTTGTAAACCTCACAGGCAGTCCTGGTCAGGCAACAAGCATTCTTATAGACATCCTTCCAAGATCACAGGGCGACGCTCAAAAGGTACTTACAGGTGAGTATAATCTAACATCCGCTCAGGCAAAAGAACTTTTAAATTACACCCACCCTAAAAACCCTAGGCCGGTAATATTTGTTGCTTCAAGCGATATGCTTCAGAAAGCCGGATGGTGGAGTTACTTCGGTGCGTGGAACTTCGACAATCAGTCTTCAGAAAACTACAATTACCATGTGTCATTCGACACTGCAAAAGTCGGACCGGGCCAGAAAGGTAATGTTTCAGTATTTACCGATTCAGCCATGACAGTCAATGCAGTAATTGAAAGAGGTACAGGCAACAATACCACTGAAGCCCACATCGAGACCGTCTACACCGAAACCGGTGAACCGATTAAAATCAACGGCACCGAGTACAATCCGCTTAAGGCATCCAGACTGCTTCTGGTTGAAGACGGTGTTTTAGTGAAAAACGAAACCATCAAGAATGCAACAGACGGTAACTATACATTGTTCCTCATGGGTCAGGACGGTGAATACTCACCTATCCTTATGGACAAGCACCTTGAGAACTCAATGTTTACCCAGCTGTATATATTCGGTGGAGCCGGCCAGAACATTTTCGAACCGGTTCATTCAGAAAACGGTGTAATGCTGTTCAATGTAAACTTTAACAATACAAAAGCAAGCAGTTAAGTTTTTTAACTGCTTATTTTATTTCTTTTTTTAAATAATACTACATTAATTTTCGTACTCTTTTTTAATGTTCATCAAAATATCAGCACAGTCAAAGAGGCGACTGCAGAGCATATAATCTGAGATATTTGGATTCTTCATTTCTTTCAGATAACTTTTTGAAACTGACTTTCACCAGTCTGCTGTTGCAGGCTGAAATGGTGATATTGCAGCGGGTTTAGTTAATTTTTTTAGGGGGTGTGGTTTTCAATGCGATTAGGATTTTATTAAAATGCTTTTTTAATTTACACTTTGAAGTTAGACTCCAAATTAAAACAGTTGATTTTTCACTTAAACAATACTGTGAATCTAATAGTTTATAAACCTCCGTATCGGGTCCATAACAATTTTACAGGATGAAATCAACATTGCAGTAAACATATAATCAATTAAAATTGTCCAATGAGTTAATTGCAGGTTTCTGATGTAATTTCAAGGACTGTTCGGCTGATAAATCATAAACTTTTCACTCTCCTGAATTTCAGGCATATTCTTTTAAATATCATAACAATCTTAAATATAAATTACTGGTTTTAAATAGGAGAAAATTGGATGGGACTTGAAGATAAAATCAAATCAATTGAAGAGGAAATCCAGAAAACCCCCTATAATAAAGCAACATCCCACCACATAGGTAAGCTTAAAGCAAAATTATCCAAACTTAAGGAAGAGTCTCTGCAGAGAAGCAGTGGCGGCTCAAAAGGACAGGGTTTTCACGTTAAAAAATCGGGCGACGCAACGGTTGTTCTTGTAGGTTTTCCCTCAGTTGGCAAATCAACATTACTCAATAATATTACAAACGCCGAAAGTAAGGTCGGAGCCTATCAGTTCACAACCCTTGACATAGTTCCGGGGGTCATGGAGCATAAAAACGCAAAGATTCAGGTTTTCGACATTCCGGGTATTATCACCGGGGCAAGCAGCGGAAAGGGAAGGGGTAAGGAAATCCTTTCGGTTGCAAGAACCGCAGACCTGATATTGGTGGTGCTTGACACCTTCAACCCCCAGCATCTCAACGTAATCATAAAAGAGCTCAGGGCAATCGGAATCAGACCCAACGAACAGCCTCCTGACGTTACAGTCAAAAGAAAGAAACTGGGAGGAGTCAAGGTATCGTCAACATGTAAACTGACACATCTCGATGAGAAGACAATCCGATCCATTCTAAACGAGTACGGATACATAAACGCAGATGTTTTATTCAGGGACGACGTTACCATGGACCAGTTCATCGACGTGCTTGACAGAAACAAGTCCTACGTTCCGATGCTTATATTACTAAACAAGGTGGATCTGGTGGATGAGGCATATCTTGAGGAGCTTAAAAACTACATTCCAGATTTCATCCCGATTTCAGCCGACAAGAACACCAACATCGACGAGCTCAAGGACACCATATTCGACAACCTTGACCTTGTAAGAGTATATCTCAAACCACAGGGAAGAAAGGCTGACATGGAAGACCCGTTGGTTATAAAGAAAGGCTCAACGGTAATCGACGCCTGCGGCAAGCTTCACCGTGAGTTTGTAAAGAACTTCAGACATGCGAAAGTATGGGGCACATCCGTCAAGTTCCCCGGACAGAAAGTCGGTCCGGACCACGTTCTTGAGGATGAGGATGTGCTCAGGATTATTCTTAAAAAATGACATCCGTTTTCATAACCGGCACTCCCGGTGTCGGCAAAACAACACTTGCCTCCAGATTGAATGGACGGCTGATTAAAATTAATGATGTGGCAGTAAGTCATGGTTTCGTTATGGGTGTTGATGAGAAGAAAGGTTATAAGGTCATCGACATGGAAAAGCTGTCGGCTTATGTAGGTGAAGTTTGTGAGAAATCCGATGAACTCATGATTTTTGAAGGCCACCTCACCCATCTCTGCGACGGTGCCGATATTGTGATAGTCCTGAGACTCGAACCGGAAGAACTTGAAAAAAGGCTTTTGAAGAGAAACTATACCGATTCCAAAATCCGTGAAAACCTCGAAGCCGAAGCGATGGGAATATGCACCGCCGAAAGCCTTGAAAAATATCCGGATAAAACACATGAAATAGACGTCACCGGCCTTACGGTGGATGAAACCGTTGAAATCGCAGAAAACATCATCCGCAATGGCGAATGTTATCCGCCGGGTGAAATTGACTTTATGGAATGGTTTTTAAAATAAACTGATTTTTTTTGCAGTGTCAATATCTATATCGGGGCTGTGATGCCTCCAACATCACCGTTAGATATTTGAAATTAAATTAACTAATAGTTTTTGGAATTAAAAATCCTGACGGTTCTTTAATTCTACCTAATTGTATGGAACGGCTTATGTTTAAAATTAATTGTATTGCCTGAAAAGACAGTCTTCAACTGTTTATTTGTCAATTTTATAGTTACTAAAAGTTTTTCCATAATCAAGCAAGATAATAAGCAGGAATCATTTTGTTTTCAGACCATACGGACCGTTTAGGAAATTATTTCAACCTCCGAAATTTAATATGTCAAAGTAAATATTGATTTAAAGTCGTTAAATTACAAACTAAAAGCAATAATGGCTTTTATTTAAGCATATCTTTATATACAACCTATTATAGATGAATAACTACAAGAATTTCTGATTTAATAAATTTTAAAATTAAAAGGAGGTAAATGGAAATGACAAAAAAAATTTATCATCTCAACGACCTGACAATGAAATA
>CACZNW010000029.1 GCA_902782595.1 uncultured Methanobrevibacter sp.
GATTTGAGAGCTGCTGTAAAAGTATTGCATGCAAGGTCTCTTGAAAATTCTGATTAAAATGGATTGGACATCTATTTATCTAAAAACTTCTGATTTGAATGTTTTTATATTAGGCACAGGCGAAGTTGCCACAAGAAGGGCAAACAGATTTTTGGACCATGGCGCAAACGTCAGACTGGCCGGAAATAATTTATCTCCCGAAATTGAAAATAAGGGGGCTCAGTTATTCTCCACCAGAAATGTTGATGAACTTGTTGAATGGTGTGATGTTGCCGTTATTGCCAGTGGTGATGAAGAAATGTCTGATTATGTTTCAGGTCTTGCCGGTGATAAACTGATTAACAGGGCTGATTATCCTTTAAAAGGCAATGTCATTGTTCCTACAAGTTTTAATATTGGAGGAGTTGAAATATCTATTTTTACTAATGGCAAAAGTCCGCTAATGGCTCGTCAGCTTAGAAAGAAAATCCAGTCAGTCATTACCGAAGAGGATATTTTGGAAATCGAACTTCAGTCTTATGCAAGAGTAAAGTTAAAGGAAGTCAGTGAAAATCAAAAGCAAAGACGGGAATACCTTTACATGATTTTTGAAGATGAAACAATCGGTGATTTGATTTGCAATGGAAAAATCGATGAAGCTAAAAAATATATTGATAATTTAATAAAGGGGATTGAATGATACTTAATTTAAGAGTTGACCATAAAATTGCAGATATTCAGTCAATGGAAGTTATTTCAAAAGACATTGATGAACTGTTTTGGCATTTGCAGGAAAAGTATTCCATCGGAGAATATATTGAGATTTCTACTTGCAACAGAAAGGAATATTATATTCACAGCAAGTTTATTCATGAAGGCGAAGAACTCCTGTCTCATGAAAATCAGAATATTGTGATTGATTATGGTCAGTCTGCAGTCATGCATCTCTTAAGGATGACATCAGGTTTGGAATCAATGATTGTAGGTGAAGACCAGATTCTGGGTCAGGTCAAGGATGCCAAGCATAAGGCCTTAAAGGAACATCACTGCGGCAAGGTTCTCGATGCTGTTTTTACAAAGGCAATTCATGTAGGTCAGGTTGTAAGAAACAAGACCAACATCAACAAGGGTTCGGTTTCAATAGGCTCAGCCGCCATTGACCTGGCTGAAAAGCACATAGGCAGTTTGGATGACAAGTCAGTTCTTGTTATTGGTGCCGGAAAAATGGGCAGACTGGTTGCAAAGGCATTGGCTGAAAAGGATTTGAATGCTATTTTTGTTGCTAACCGTACTTATTATGTTGCCGTTGAACTTGCTAAAGATTTGGGTGGTGAAGCTATTTTATTCAATGATTTGGAGGAATATCTTGCCAGTGCAGATTTGGTAATAAGCGCCACCAGTGCTCCCCATGCAATAATCACCAAGGAGCGTCTTTTAGGCATTGATATGGTTTATGAAGATGTTATGATGGTTGATATTGCCAATCCTCGTGACATTTCCGATGATGTTTCGCAGTTGGGTGTCAAATCTTTTAACATTGATGATTTAAGGGAGATTGCCGATGAAAATACCAGACTCAGAAAAAGTGAATTCAGTGAAGCGGAAAATATAATCAATGATGAGTTCATTTTACTTAAAGAATCGTTTAAAATAATGAAAGTTAATGATGTCCTTGGTAATTTAAGAATGTCTATGGAAAATATAAGAGAGCGTGAGATTGAAAAGGCATCTGCCAAGTTGGTTGATATGGATGGTAGTACTAAAATACTGGATAATTTAACAAATTCCATTGTTAACAAAATATTTTTCGATATTTCAAAAAATCTGAAAAAAGCCGCAAAAGAAGGAGATCGGGATGTTATAGATGCGGCGGAATATATCTTTAATTTTAATTAAATATTAAATGTTTGAATAATATTTCTATTCAAACATTCCTTTAACCTCTCTATTTTTAATTTTAGTTGATTTTATGGCATAATCAATGTTTTCCATTGTAATTATATCGGAATCATTTGAAATTGCATTGTGAAGAGCTGTCTTTAAAATTTTTTCCTTTAAATCTCTTCCGGACAGGCCCTGGGTAATCTTTACAAGTTTATCCATGTCCAGATTATATTCAAGAGGCATGGTTTTCAGATTATTCTCTAAAATGGCCAGTCTTTCTTCATCATCAGGAAGTTTGAATTCAATTTCCTCTTCAAACCTACTTCGCACCGCATAGTCAAGTGCTGAAGGGTTATTTGTCGCAGCTATAGTTATCACGTCTGAATTTTCAACGATACCATCCATTTCAGTTAAAAGAGAGTTTACAATTTCAGATACGTCTCCCCTTAGGGATTGAAATGACCGGTCAAGTGCAACTGCATCGATTTCATCGATGAATATTATTGAAGGGGAATTTTCACGGGCTTTTTTAAATAAGTCATGAATTTTAGATGAACCGTCTCCAACATGATCGCCAATCAGTGAAGTTGCTTTAATTAAATATAGTGGAACTTCAAGTTCGTTGGCGAGTGCCTTGACAAGCATGGTTTTGCCGGTGCCTGGAACTCCATAAAAAAGAATGTTTTTCGGAGCCCACGGCCCGAAACTTTCAGGGTCATCTAAATATTTTATTATAACCTTGATTTTGGATTTGGCATTTTTTTGTCCAACAATATCTGAAAGTTGAATATTGGATTTGACCTTGGTGGTGTCATTTTTAGCTATTTCATCAGTTATGATTTTGATTTTTGTTGTTTCAGAAATCATTGAATTGTTAGGTTTTGCAGTTACGATTTCAAAACCGTAATCAGGGATTATTTTTTGATCAAAAATGTAAGTTGATTCCTTAACAACCAGTCCCAGCCATTGTTCACGGGCATACTCTTCAAACAGTGCAGTGTTGGTAATTTCAATATCCTCATCCATTAAATTAAACTCAAATGGATATCCGACAGGTTTCACAACAACTAACTGAGCATATTCCTTGTCTTCATTTTCCTTGATAATCTGTTTTTGGTTATTTGTTTTAATTTCTGGTTGTTTATTTTCACTTTTCAAAATAATCACCTCCACTTTTTTTGTTACATATTCAACATTAGTTTTAATAATTTATATAGTTAGTGGGACAGATTTAAATCTAGAGGTAAAAGTTTTATGAATTTCGCAAAAAGAAGAGTATTATTCATAACTCCATTTTATATGCTCCTGCAGTTCTTTTTAATTAAATATATGGTACTGTTAATCTGTCCGGTCAATGACCTGTTTATAATGCCAGTTGCATGTTTAATAGGAGTGGATCATTTTGCTCCAATGCTTTTCGAGTCTAAAAAATCAAGGAGGATATCAAGATTTCTCACAGCCGTTGATGGAGTTTGGATGTGGGCAACTGTTTTCTTTTTAATTGATGTTGTTGTGATTTATATCATTAAAATGTTTGTCAATCTTCCTTTTGAAATAATAGTATTGCTTCTGGCAGTTGTACCTATACTTGGAGTGTATAATTATCGTAAGGCTCATAAACTGGTCGTAAATGAAAAAACCTTAAAACTGAAAAACCTGTCCGAAGATATTAATATTGTCCATTTGTCAGATGTTCATTTTGGATCCATAAGACACAGGCAGATTATCCGCCAGATTTCTGATAAATTACGGGAACTGGAGGGAACCTGTGATTTGGCAATCATTTCAGGAGATTTGGCTGACGGGTCTTCAGTTATTGAGGAAGATGACTTTTTAGAGTTTAAAAATGTTAAAATGCCAATAATATTCACTCCCGGAAATCATGATTTTTATCTGGGGATAGAAAATGTCATTAAAGCATGTGAAAAGGCAGGAATTATTGTATTGGACAATGAAATTATGGAATTCGGGGATTTAAACATCTATGGCTTGACATTCAGTTTTGAAAACAGGGAGGTTCCAAGTCTCAGTGAAACCTTAATCAATCCGGATATGGTAAATATCATAAATTACCATGTTCCCTATCACTGGTCTCAATTTTCAGCACTGGGTTTTGATATTCAACTGTCGGGTCATACTCACGGCGGACAATTTTATCCTGCAGTCAATTTTTCCGAAATACTGTTTAAATATAATAAAGGATTATTTAAAAATGATGATGGAAAATTCCTGCATGTAACTACAGGTGTAGGTTCAATGGGCACTCCAATGAGATGGGGTACTGATTCCGAAATGGTTATTCTGAAATTAAGAAAATTATAATATTCAGCTTTGAAGTTTTTCAACAACATCACTTGCATGGCCTAAAAGCTCAACGGCTTCCTCATCAGACAGACCGACATCCTGTGAAATGAATCTCTGCAGTTCATCAATGTTCATAGGTTTTAGGCCCAATGCCAAAATCAGTGCTCCTGCTTTAATATTCATGTCTGATTCGAGTTTAATCGTTTTTGTCAAAACGTCAAAATCCTCTGAATATTGGTTTAAACTTATCATTTTCTCCATCTCGTCATCACATTCCCATGGTTTTTTTGAAAAATCCATTTTAATCCTCCTAATTATTTTTAAAGTGCAGTTTACTGAATTATTGCAGCTGTTGACCTAAGATAACAGTTTTGCCAATAATTAAATTCCTTCACTTATATTGA
>CACZNW010000030.1 GCA_902782595.1 uncultured Methanobrevibacter sp.
TAACTTAGTAGATGACACGTCAGATGTATCAGTCCCACTGGAGAATACTGCTGATTCATCAGATCTTTCTGTATCAAGTGATTCAAATGTTGATAATGATTCATCTAAAGTTTCTCTATCAAGTGAAGAAGTTTTAGAATCTGATGATTCAAATATTTTATCAACCAACTCGAACAGTAATTATCTTTTAAGTAGTGATAGTGGGGTTGCTGGCCTTTCAGCAGTGAACGGCAATGTAAAAGCAGACAGCAATGTTTCTTCAACAATTGATGTATCTAAGACAATCACTGCAAAAGATGTTACTAAATATTATAAAGGAAGCACTCAATACACTGCAACTTTCTTAGATGCTTACGGTAACTCATTAAACAATACGGATGTTAAAATCACAGTCAGTGGAGTTGCCTATATCAAAAAAACTAATGCAAACGGGGTGGCTTCTTTAGCGATAAATCTTAAACCAGGAACTTATAAAGTTGTTGCGGTTAATCCTGCAACCGGTTTTAGTATGACCACTACATTTAAAATATTATCCACAATCACAGCAAGTGACATTTCCAAAGTCTACACTGACGGCAGAAAATTCACTGCAACATTTTTGAAAAGTAACGGTAAGGCTTTGGCCAAAAAAACAATTAAGTTCAAAATCAACGGTAAAACATATAAAGTCAAAACAAACAGTAAAGGAGTAGCCGGTTTATCACTGAAAAATCTTAAAAAAGGCACTTACAAGATTACATCTTATAATGCTGATGGTTTAACAAAAACAAACATAGTTAAAGTTGTTAAATCCACAACTACTTCCTTGACTACTAAAACTTACACTTTCCTCAAGAGCGATACCAAAAAAATCAAAGTAACATTGCTTAATAAATTCGGTTATGCTCCGGGAAAAGGAAAAATTATTAATTTCAAAGTTAACGGAAAAAAATACAGCGCCAAAACAAATGCGAATGGTGTTGCTACACTTAAATTGCCGTCTTTAAAAGCAGGAGTATACACTGTAAAATACAGTTTTGCAGGAAGCGGTTATTATAAAAAATCCAGTGCAAGTAACAAGGTATATATTATAACTACCAAAAACCCTACTTTCACAGTTAAAAGTACAACCACTTTTGGTCACGGTGCTAACACTCAATTTAAAGTTGCTTTAACAGCGGGTAAAGTTGCTCTGGCAAAAAGAACAGTTACTCTGACATTGGACGGTAAAACTTATACAAAGACTACTGACAGCAGTGGGGTAGTGTCTCTGCCTATAAATCTGGATGTCGGCAAATATACGATTACATACAAGAATAAAGCTGAATCAAAAGTAAACTCCAAAACAGGCTCCACTACCATAACGGTTAGGGAGAGAACTCCAACTACCCTAACGTGGAGCAGCGGAACTTCATTTACTCAGGGTTCACAGTCATATAATCTTTTATTAAAAGATTCAAGCAACAATGCTTTGGCAAGCAAGACTGTTAAGTTAACTGTGAATTCCAAAACATATACTGCCACCACCTCCAAGAGTGGTTATGCAACATTCACTGTTAGTCTGGGAGCGGGAAATTTCGCTGTTTCATATAAATTTGAAGGGGACAATACCTATGCTCCAACTTCAGGATCCACTAAAATTGAAGTTGCCAAAAAGGATATATCCTCAAACGGATATGGATACTGGGTTTTTGGAGCGGATATGAAAAATGTTAATTTAAACACTTTGGCTTCCAAAGGAACAACTGATTTGTTCTTAAACTTCTATGCATTAACTGCTCATGGTCAAAGTGCTGTTGAATCATGGATTGCCAGTGCTAACAAATTGGGAATGAGAGTACATATCTGGATGCAGGCATTTTATGATAATGGAGAGTGGGTTAATCCCGTT
The DNA here is from genome assembly GCA_902782595.1 of uncultured Methanobrevibacter sp. Classification (GTDB taxonomy): domain Archaea; phylum Methanobacteriota; class Methanobacteria; order Methanobacteriales; family Methanobacteriaceae; genus Methanocatella. Next base: position 1,871 of record CACZNW010000030.1, read on the forward strand.
AAAAACGGTGCACCAAATCAGGCATTCTTCAATCAGAAAATAACTGAAGCCAAAAAATATGCCAATATCAAAGGTGTTGCAGGGGTTCATATAGATTACCTGAGATATCCTGGAACCGCATACAAGACCTCTGGAGGTACTGCAGCCATTAATGAATTTGTAAAACAGATTACTGCTGCTGTACATGGAGTCAATTCAAATCTAATTGTTTCATGTGCAATAATGCCTGAAACTACAGACAATAAATATTATTATGGTCAGGATATGGCCACAATCAGTAAATATATGGATGTTGTAATTCCAATGATTTACAAGGGCAATTATGAATCCGGTACATCATGGATTAAATCCACTACAAAATGGTTTGTAGATAATTCCCAGGGTGCCAAAGTATGGGCAGGTTTGCAGGGTTATGAATCTGATAGTAATGTTGTTAAATTATCTGCTTCCGAAATCAAGGCAGATTCACAGGCAGCCATCAATGGCGGTGGAAGCGGTGTAATCATATTCAGATGGGGTGTTACAAACTTTGTTGATTTCAAATCACTGACAGGTTATGTAACATCTTCTGCCGTTGCATCTTCCGCATCTGCTGCTGCAACTGCAACTGCTACAAATACAACTACAACTACTGTATCATCAGCAGATACTATATCCATTAAGAATATCATTGCCGGTGCAGATACGATAAAATCATATTATTCAACTAATAAAAATGTGCCGACCAGTGTTTCTGCCGGAGGATATACTTTCACTGTTCCGGAATTTTTATATTTAATGGCTCAGGCTATTTATCAACTTGGTAATTCTAATACTAATGATATTACAATAAATCGGGGTATTTTGAATCCTGATTCACCTTCTGGAGATAATATTGACACGGATTTATATCAGGATGATTATTTGACGGTAGCTAAAAATCTTGTCAATTATATTGTTAAAAATAATAAGGCTCCGAATTATTCCTCTTCTTCTGTAGGTAATATTATTTATTCGGAAGTTGTTGATACTTTCTCACGTATCTTATCATTTTATGGTATAAATTCAAGATTGCCAAATTATTCCGCAGTTGTTTACGGAACTTCATCAGGTTCCACAAGCAGCGGCACAGTTTCAATAACAGGTGCAGGTTTAAATGAGAAGAATACTTTATCGGATACTTCTGCTTATTTAAAAGCCACTACCAATTGTCCGATTACAAATTCTGCAATTAAAAATCTTGTAAACTCTTTAACAAGCGGTTTAACATCAACCAAAAATAAAGCTGTGGCAATATTTAATTATGTAAGGGATTCAATATCTTATTCCTTCTATTCTGATACAAAGTATGGTGCGGTTAATACCCTGTCCTATAAGACTGGAAACTGTGTTGACCAGTCTCACCTGTTAGTTTCCATGTACAGGACTGTAGGTATTGCTGCAAGGTACGTTCATGGAACCTGTGTATTTTCCAGCGGAAGCACTTACGGACATGTTTGGGTTCAGGTACTTGTTGACGGTATCTGGACATGTGTTGATCCTACAAGTTCTAGGAATTCATTTGGAAAAATAGTAAATTGGAATACAAACTCCTATACTTTACACAGCAGATATGCGAGTTTGCCATTCTAATTATTATTTTTTTTTATTTCTTTTTATTTAGGTTTTCCAAAACTTTTTTATATTGTTAATTATATATTTATTAAATAATTTGAAAATTTAGGTGACTTTCATGAGCGAAGGTAAAATAAGTGAAAATATTGAGGAATATCTTGAGGTTCTATACCGTAACGGAAGTAATGGAGAGCAGGTTTCAACAACACAGCTTTCAAAAGAGTTGGGTATAGCACCGGGCAGTGTCACTCAAATGCTTAAAAAATTACAGGATCTCGGTTATATCACATACACTCCATATAAGGGAGCTACCTTAACCGATGAAGGAATGAAAATAGCTCAAAAAATTACAAGAAAACACAGGATTTTGGAAAAATTCCTCCTCGATATCTTGAAGGTTAAACAGGAGAACGTTCACGACCAGGCTTGTGAAATGGAACATACCTTATCAGATGAGGCCGAAAGAGCTCTATGCACAATGATGCATCATCCGGATTTATGTCCCGATGACAATGTCATTCCTGCATGTGACTTTGAATTCGGAAGCTGCCAGGAATGTTTTTCACAAAAAGATTTTGATCAAGTCATCAATAGGAAATTCAATTTATTGTCTGTTTCAGAATTAACTGGTGACAGTGAAGGCACCATTTCATTTATTCGAGGAAACAGTGAACTTCTAGATGAAATTACCAATAATGGAATTAAAGTAGGTCAGCATCTCAAATACGAATTCGGTGCCGACAGTTCGGTAAAAACTTATTCAGTTGAAATCGACGGTGAAAAGTTGACAATTCCGGTAGAAATGGCCAATAACATTTTTATCAGAATTTAATTTTCAAAACTCTTTTTTTTTTACAAAAATTTTATATAACATTTATTTCTAAATATATAGTATTAAATATAATTTATTTCTTTTTACGGTGTTTTAATGCGTGGAGATTTATCAAATGGTATTGTTTCAGTTAAAATAGAAGAGGGAAGTAAAAAACCAATAGCTTTAAATGAAAAAAGCAAGTTCGGAAAAATTGAAGCTGATTTTTTGCATCTTTCACTGATTGAGGCCTGTTATCTGCAGGAGAAGGGTCGTCTGGATATTTATGAGGATGACGTCAAATGCAGTGTAGGGTATCTAATTGATCTTTTAAAGGAACAGGAACTTTATGGTAAATATGTTGTTTTCCGTGATTTGAAAAATCGGGGATTTGTTATTAAAACAGGTTTTAAATTTGGTTCTGAATTCAGATTATACGATCGTGGTGGAGGTCCGGGTCAGGGACATTCCGATTATCTGGTTAAAATCATATTCGAAAATTATGATATTAATGTACTTGATTTTTCCAGTTATGTAAGGGTTTCCCATGGAGTCAACAAGAAACTTCTTCTGGCAATTGTTGACGATGACTTTGACATAACATACTATAATGTGGAATGGACAAGACCATAATCTAATTAAAGAAATCCTTTATATTTTAATATGTTTTTACATTTATTATGATAATTCTTAATTGTAAATTTAATTTAATGATATTGTTGGTGAGAATATGGCAGATTTAATTAATCCATGGGCATCATTCAGCCTTGATTATGACAAGTTGGTTAATCAGTTTGGTATAGGTAAAATTTCAGATGTCATTGGGGATATTGAAAACCCTCAGAATCTAATGAAAAGAGGAGTAATTTTTGGTCACAGGGAATTTGATGAAATTGTTAAGTTAATCAGTCAGAATAAGGACTTTGCTGTTGTATCAGGTATGATGCCAAGCGGTCAGATGCATATAGGTCATAAGATGGTGGTTGACCAGCTGAAATGGTATCAGTCAAAAGGAGCCATGCTTTCACTTCCGATAGCTGACCTTGAAGCCTATGCGGCACGGGACATGAGTTTTGAGAAAGGTCATGAAATAGCGGTAAATGAATATCTAACAAATTGGATTGCTCTGGGACTTGACCTTGAAAATGACAATGTCAATGTTTATCTACAGTCAAAAAATAGTTTATTGCAGAATCTGGCATTCAAGGCATCAATAAAGACAAATTTTAGCCAGCTTAGAGCTATTTACGGTTTTGAAAATTCAACAAACATTGCACATGTTCAGGCACCATTATTTCAGGTTGCCGACATTCTTCTTCCCCAAACCGAAGAGTTCGGAGGTCCGAAAAAGGTTGTCGTTCCGGTGGGTATAGACCAGGATCCTCATATCAGACTGACACGGGATATTGCACACAGACTCAACGAAACTGAAGGATTCATTTCCCCAGCTTCCACATATCACAGATTCCTTACAGGGCTCACAGGTGATAAGATGAGCAGTTCAAAACCAGCCACTGCAATTTATTTAAATGATGATACAAAAACTGCTGTCAAAAAAGTAAAATCCGCCAAAACAGGTGGAAGAGAAACCTTAAAAGAGCAGGAGGAATTGGGTGGCGAAGTAGATAAATGTGTGATTTATGAAATGCTTTTGTATCATTTCATTGACGATGACCGTGAACTTGAAAAAATCAGGCATGACTGTCTGAGCGGAACCCTCAGATGCGGTGAGTGCAAGCTCAGAACTGCCGAACTGATGGAGGAGTTCATGGATGACTTGCATGAAAAGCAGGTTGAAGCGTCTGAAATTGCAAAAACACTGATATAATGTTAAATGAGATAAAACTGTCATTCAGTGAAAATAAAATAGCCATTATCTCTGCTGCGGTTATTTTTTTCATTTCCATAATTTTAGGATATTTTCTGGAGCCTTTCCTGCATGCCTATTTAAATCCTGTTGTTGATGATTTAAGCCAGAAAGTTCATACTGGAGTTATAAGGATAACATTTCAAAGCATATTTCTGAACAATATCAGAATAGTACTTTTAATGTTTATATATGGTCTGGTAGCATGTTTTTCAGCGGGGATACTGGCATTCAACGGATTTTTCATCGGCTATTACATTGCAATATCCGATGATTTGTTCAAATCTTTGCTTTTGGTAATGCCTCACGGCATTTTTGAGTTTTCATCATGCATACTTGCCTGTGCATCAGGATTTGTCTTGTTTCATTTCATATACAAATTTCTTAAGGCAATACATAGACAAGATAACGGTCAGGTCAGAGGAATGCTTTCTAAAGCATTTTCTGAAAGCTCTCAGAAATTAAAACAGGCAATAATTCTACTGATAATTGCTTCAGTTTTAATGGCAGTTGCAGGTTTTGTTGAAACCTATCTGACGGTGCCGATTGCAAAATTCATATACTACTTATAATATTTATATAAAATTAATATAAAAATATAAAACAGTGATTTTTTATGATAAGATGTGTTTCATGTGGAGAAGAATACGACGATGATGAAGTAATCTACACTTGTGAAAAGTGCGGATCAGTACTTGAACTTGTCAACGAAATAGACGTTTCAAAAGACATTTTTGACGGTAGAAAAGACAATTTATGGAAATTTAAGGAATGCATTCCGGTGGATGATGCGAAAATTGTTTCACTTGATGAAGGTGGAACTCCGTTCTGCAAATGCGACAAGCTGGGTGATGAACTTGGAGTAAACCTGTATGTTAAGGTGGAAGGTTCAAATCCGACAGGAAGTTTTAAAGACAGGGGAATGACTGTAGGTATGACAAAAGCAATGGAACTGGGGGTTCATACTGTAGGTTGTGCTTCAACAGGAAACACTTCCGCATCCCTTTCAGCTTATGCCGCCCGTGCGGGATTGCGCTGCATTGTATTTTTACCTTCAGGAAAAGTGGCTCTTGGAAAACTGGCACAGGCAATGTTCCACGGTGCTGAAGTAATGTCTATCAACGGAAACTTTGATGAGGCACTTGAAGCTATGACTGCTCTTGCACTGGAAAAACATCTTTACTTATTAAATTCAATAAATCCCTACAGGCTCGAAGGACAAAAAACAATAGGTTATGAAATCGTCCGTGATTTGGGCTGGCAGGCACCCGACAGGATTGTCCTGCCGGTAGGTAATGCGGGCAATATTTCAGCTATCTGGAAAGGTGTAAAGGAATTCTACGATGCAGGATTCATCAAGGATTTACCTATGATGACTGGTATTCAGGCAGAAGGAGCATGTCCTGTTACAAATGCATTTAAGAAAGGGGACAAACGTGTTGTGCCTGTGGAAAATCCCGAAACCATTGCAACAGCAATAAGAATCGGTGCTCCGGTCAGTGATATTAAAGCTTTGAATGCTATTTATGATTCAAACGGCTATTCAGAAACAGTAACCGATGATGAAATCCTTGATGCACAGAAATTACTTGCAAGAACCGAAGGTATTGGTGTCGAACCTGCTTCAGCTGCTTCCATTGCAGGGCTTAAAAAACTTGTTGATGCAGGTGTAGTTGACAAAGGTGAAACAATAACCTGTGTAGTTACAGGGCATCTGCTTAAAGATCCTAATACTGCTATTGATGCATGTACACAGCCTACACAGGTTGATGCTGATATTGACACCTTAAGAGAGATTTTGATGAACAAATAAATTTTGCTTTAAATCTCTTTTAATTTTAATTTTTTCTTTTAATTCTTTTATATTCTAACAAAATTTATACTTTTTTTATTTAGGGTAATATATGAAAAACATTTCGTAATATATTCATGTCAATATTTATGTTAAAATATCATGGTTTGGTATGATGTAATTTTTAAAAATCACCGATGTTGAACCAATAGATTTATATATAAGCAAATTAAAACTATTATTAACAAGTTTAAATGGAGGTTTTTTATATGAGTGAATTACCAATTGCTCCTGTGGGCAGAGTCCTTAAAAATGCTGGTGCACAAAGAGTAAGTGATGATGCAAAAGTCGCTTTAACCGAAGCAATCGAAGACTACGGTAACGAAATCGCACAA
>CACZNW010000031.1 GCA_902782595.1 uncultured Methanobrevibacter sp.
AAGTGGAGGAATAAGCCTTGTACAGGTGTCCACGTTGTGGAGCAGAAGTAGACCATAAAAGCTACATGGAAAATAAATGTCCTAAATGCAGATACAGGATTTTATTTAAAAATGTTCCAGAAACCACTAGAATTATAAAAGCAAGATAAACCTTTGCTTTTACTAAATTTTTTACTATTTTTGATTTAAATGTTAATCTCAACTTCCAGAAAACCTTCTCAAAATACAAGAAAGTTTTGTAAAATTTTAGCTCGTGTAACTGATTCAACTCCAGTCAACAGAGGTAAAATGAACATGAGGGAGTTATTGTTAAAGGCACTGGAGGTTGATGAGTACAATTTGGCTATTGTCAATGAAGTTAAAGGAAATCCAAGCAGGGTTTCTTTTTATTCAAATAAAGGCGAATTACTGCTCACAATTATAGTTGGAGTCACAATGGACAATGAGAAAACCAATTTTGCTCCTTCCAGATTAAAAATAGTTTCTCAGGTTAGGGAACTTGATATTCTAAGTGATATCCTGGATTTAGATTTAGTGCATAAAGCGGAGGATAATTATATTTTAGTCTCTGAAAGTGATGATTCACTTGCCAGAATTCGTTTTGTCAATAAGTTTGGAGAGAAACTCAAATTCCAGATTAACGTTAAAAAGGTTTTAGAGGTTTCAAATGATTGATGAGAGTCCTCTGGAAAGTGTCAAAAGTGATATATCCGTTGAATTTGATAACAGCGCTCAGGCTAAAATTGTTTATGATTCTATTATCCTAGAATTTGAAACTGCTCCGGATTTCAGATCCTCCATGACAATTGAATTGGAAGGGTCTAAAATTCTGATAAGAATTGATGCTGAAGATTCCACTTCTTTTAGGGCTTCCGTCAATTCGGCAATCAAGTGGATTAAATTAGCATTGGAAATAAATAATCTGACAAATTAATATTTATAATAACTTAAAAGGTGATATTATGGAGATTCCTGAAAATATTCAAGAACAGTTAAATCAGTTCCAACAATTACAACAGCAGGCTCAGGCTGTAAGCATGCAGGTTCAAAATGTTGAAGTGCAAATTCAAGAAACTGAAAAAGCATTAGAAGAACTTAAAAAAGGCGATGAAAATACCGAAGTATTTAAACAGGCAGGTACTTTACTTATTAAAGTGGAATATGCTGACGCTTTAGCTGAAATGGAAGATAAGTTAGAAACTCTTGAGTTAAGAAAACAAACCATGGCCCGCCAAGAAGAAAGGGTCATGAAAAAACTCGAAGAAATGCAGGCTTCTATTCAAGCTGCAATGCAAGGTATGGGTCAGTAGACTTATCCTTGATTTTTCTTTTTTTAGATTATTATGTCAAAACTTAAAGTATTAACTAGAGACGACCTTGCAAAAATTTCCGATGATTTCGGTGAAATTTTAGAAAGTGAAATTTCAAACGCATTACCTTCAAAGGAAATTGAAGATCTCGATTTGGATATTGTTTTGAGTTATGAAGATAATCAGTTAGACGTTGATGTTGATGTGGGTGTTAGTTTTGATGAGCTGTCTGAGATTTCTCAAGAGCAAATCGCCCATGCCATCGATGAAGCTTATTTGAAGTTTGATTCTTATATTGATGAGAATTTCAGGGTTTAATTATTTTTTTTAAATTTTTATGTATTACTTTTTTTATATTTTATATTAATTAAAGTAATACTTTTTTATCAAAAAGTATTTATATCATAAAGTTTAACTTTATAATAGAGTTTGAAGTAATTTCAATAGTTTAGCAATATTAAGGACAAACACATAATACTATCTTTCAAATTCCCTCTTTTTTTACTTCAAACTTTTTCACTTTATTTTTCTCAATTATAATTTATCAAGATAATTTTATTAATTCCGTGATTTTTTAATGTGTTTGAAATTACTGGTTTCATATTTTTTTATTTTTAATAATGTGCTGTTATTTTTTTATGATATTTTATTAATGTTTTGTTTAATTTTTTTAGGTATTTTTAAAAATTATTTATTCAAGTTTACTTTAATTTTTCTAAATTATAGTAACATTTATATACTATGCAAATTAACTTAATAATAGAGGTTCATAACTCATAGTTATTTGCCGTAAATTGATCATTATTTTTATTATAGGAGGGCTGAAAATCATTTCGGTTTCTCCTACTCCTTAAGTTTTTAATACTAGTTTTTCCTAATTTTAATATATGATTAAAAAAATTCCAGTAATAGATTTAAAACAGCACCTGGCCGTAAGCGGCAAATCAGGAATGAGGGATACATATCAGCCATTAAATACAGTTTTCGCCCATTCATCCAATCCGGCTGAAATAGCACAGGGTTTAAAACTCAACGGTGCAGATGAAATGTATATAGCTGATCTGGATTTAATAGAATCAAACGGGCACAACATAAATGACATCAGGATGGTCAACACAATAATTCCAGTAATGTTTGATGGAGGAGTTAAAAATTGCAAATCCTTTGAATTTTTTCTCGATTATGCATTCAAGGTAATAATTCCAACTGAAACTCTTGAAAGCATAGAAGAAATGGAAAAGATTTTCGAAAAATATCCGAAGGAGAGAATAGTTGTCAGTGTCGATACAAAAAACAGTGAACTGCTTGCAAAACACTTGGACATGACATTAAAAGAATTTAAAGAAATCCTGATAAGGATTGACCCAAATGAAATAATTCTTCTCGACATCACTGGTGTCGGCACAGAAAAGGGATATAACAAAAAATTGTTAAACGAGTTCAGCGAACTGAAAGACAAACTGATAGTTGCAGGCGGGCTGAATAAGGATTCACTGGAAGAACTGGAATCCTTGGGTATAAAAAAAGTACTGATAGGAACTAGTCTGCATTCCGGTGAAGTAACACTTCTAGATTAAAGCATTTAAAACTACATATGGGAATGCACAAGCTATAATAAATAATACAACACCAAAAACTAATTTAGGCTTGTTTTCTTCTAGAGATCCAGAAATTATCAATATAAATGCGAAAAATCCGAAAATTACTGGAAGAATATGTGAAAATATTGTAGTTCCAACTATTGCCATTTTAAATCACTAGTATAATTTAGATTCTTAACTTATATAAAATTAACTTAAATTTAACTTTAAAATTTCTTATTTTAAGATTCAATAATCTTTTTATATTCCTTTTTTTAAATAATAAAATAATGAGAGTTGATACGCATCATCATCACAAAAAGGCAGGACAAAATTTGGCGTTTGTATTTTTCATGAACCTTACATTCAATATTATTGTTATTCTCGGAGGTCTTGCAACCAACAGTATGGCAATATTAAGCGACTGTATTCATGACCTGTCGGACACCATTTCCATTGCTCTTGCATGGTATCTGGAGCGTATTGCTCAAAAAGAATCTACAAATAAGTATTCTTACGGTTATCAGAGGTTTTCAATACTTGGCGCAGTTATAATCTCAGTTTTTGTAATTATAATGGCTTTTGTAATATTGTCTGAGGCAATTTCCCGTCTGTTTTCTCCCGAAGGTGTTGATGCACAGGGAATGTTTATAATTGCAATTATAGGACTGGTATTCAAGTCCATTTCAGTTTACCGCCTTCACAGGGGAGAGACATTCAACGAAAAGGCAATACTCTTCCACCAGATGGGTGACATATTCGAATGGGTTACAATTTTAATATTGAGTATTGTGCTGATGTTCTGGAATGGTGCACCATATCTCGATCCGTTTATATCAATTGGAATCGCAGTCTGGTTAATATTCAACCTTGGAAGAAATTTAATCAAGTCAGTTCAGGTTCTGCTTCAAAAGACGCCTGATAACTTTGATGTTGACGAATTCAAAACATCAATCAATGCAATTGAGGGTGTCGGAGCTATTGAAGATTTTCATGTATGGTCTCTTGACGGTATAGATTCCGTTCTGACACTGAAGGTTGTGATTGATAACTGGAATAAGCAGGAAGAGATTAAAAAGGAGATTTATGGCATCGCTGCAAAGTATCACATCGTTGACATTACTATTGAATTTGATTAGTATCATTTGGGGAGTTTTTCATGACACTTGTTGTAATAGGTCCGGTAACAAAAGATCTGGTGGTTATTGGAAAGAAATCTTCACATAAAATTGGTGGAGCTACCTACTTTCAGAGTTTTGTTTTTGAAGAGTTCTGCAGTGATTATGTGGCTGTTGTGAACTGTGATGATGAGAGTCTGGTCAGGGGGTTTCCTTCACCGGATAAGGTAAAGGTTATTTTAAAGGATGATACTCATTTTTTCATAAACAGTTATCCGTTCCATGATAATCCTGATATTCGTGAGCAGTTAAGTAATTTTGCACGGATTCCTATAATAAAAAGTGATTTAAAGGATTTACTGCCTCATGAGATTGACGGATTTGTTTTAAACCCTTTAAACAGATTTGATTTTCCGCCCGAAACCATAGAATACTTAAAATCATTCAATGTTCCTATCTTCATGTCTCTTCAGGGATTTCTGCGGGTTCCGGGAAAACAAGTAAATGATAATTACCATATTGAATTATCCAACTTTGATGAATTACCGGGCATTTTATCAGGGGTTAATGTTATATTTTTAGATGAAGCTGAAGAAAAGATAATAGGCACTGACTGTGATGTGGATGAGATGGTAATAACTAATGGAAGTCATGGTTCCAGGATTGTAAAAGACAGTGAAATCAGGATAAATGCTGTAAAATGTGAGGAAGTTGTGGATACCACCGGATGTGGTGACACCTACATGGCGGCATATGTGACTCAAAAATTATTATCTAAATCCTCTGAATGTGCTGGTAACTTTGCATCACAGATTGCAAGTGAGAAAATAAAAAATTTTGGCCCTTATAATTATAATAAGTATCTTTAAATTTAAAATTCATGGTAATACTTTTAAAGATTATGTATTTTTCATTTCCGCTAATTTTAACTTAAATTTTCATTGTTTAGAAAACTTTATTAATTAATATAATTATAATAATATATGCATTTCTAAATTTTTTTTACACTACAAGGGTCATCATGTTAAATAAATCAAACAATATAATCGAAAAGGAATTTAAAAATTTACGTAAGGAGCTGTTGGATTTAACCTTAAGAAATCAGCTTCTGAATTTCAAATCCAGAGCTAAGACTATTACAATTGTAAATCAGTCTCCTATAAATCTTTATCAGACATTAGTTCTACAGGAAAATAAAATGTATTTTGTAGCTAATAAGAAAGATAAAAAGGAAGACAAGTCTTCAGTTTGGGACCATATTCCATTTGATTTTTCAAAGTTTTCCGAAGGAGATAAGAAATTAGCTACTGATTTAACTCCAAAGGAACTCCAGAAAAGATTATATTACATCAATAACCAGGCTAAAACAATGCTTCAGGAGCAGGGTTATAACATTCTCTATCTGGCTGTCGGTTTTTTAGAGTGGAAAGACAAATCCAAACCAAGACAAAAGAATAAGGCACCCCTTGTGTTAATTCCGGTATCTATGGAGAGAAAAAAAGTTGGAGAATCATTTAATCTTGAATGGACTGGAGAAGATATTCAAACCAATATCTCACTTAAGGCTAAATTATTGGAGGCTGGCATTGAACTTCCAGATTTTGAATTCAAAAAGTATGGTGAAGTAGTTGACCATTACATTGCCAGTGTAAAACGTTCGGTATCCCGTATGGACGGGTGGAGTGTCACTAATGATGTGGCTTTGGGTTTCTTTAGTTTTACAAAATTTGTTATGTATAATGACTTAAACCCTGAAGCGTGGGCAGACAATGTTGATTTAACTAAAAATGAATTGATTCAGGCTATTTTTAATCCTGCAGTAAATGATGGGGAATCATTTAAGGAGGAAGACATTGATTCTCGACTGGAATATCAGAATATGTATCAGGTACTGGATGCAGATTCATCACAAATAGCTGCAATTCAGGATGTTAAGGCAGGGCGCAATCTTGTTGTGGAAGGTCCTCCGGGAACCGGTAAATCACAGACAATCGTAAATCTAATTGCGGAGTTACTGGCGGAAGGCAAATCAGTTTTATTTGTATCTGAAAAAATGGCCGCACTTGATGTTGTAAAAGACCGACTGACATCTGTAGGTTTGGGAAAATTTGTTTTGGAACTGCATTCCCATAAAACCAGACGTAAAAAATTCCTTAAGGATTTGCAAAAGGCAACAAATGTCAGAGCGCAGGATCCATTGAATATTGACCAGACAATCCGTAAACTGGAAACATTGCGCCGTCAACTTGATGATTATTCTCAGATTATTCATAAACCTTCATTTGCAGTGAATTTATCTCCATTCCAATTGTATGGAATGAAGGAAGCTGCAGATGATCATTTTGCAAGGAAAAATATGATAATGCCGCTCGTTAGATTTTCCAGTCCCGAAACAATCTCACTGAAAGATTTGGATGATATGGTTATTGCATTACAAAACTTGGCAGAATTATACCAGACAATTTCAAAGGAAAATCCGTGGAGCAAATGTGCTCCTAAAAGCCTGCTTCCGGCGGATTTAAGGGAAATCGAAATGCTTATCAATGATACTCTTTATTCACTGGATAATTTTCTGGTTGAACGTGGAAGAGTTTATGATGTCTATGGGATTAAAAAGCCGGATACCTTAAATGAATTCAATAATTCATTATCTGCATTTCAGATTATCAAATCGCAAAATGCCGAGTTAATTGATGGTGAAATCTTAAAATCCGGAGCGTGGAACAGTAACAATGATGATGCATTCAGATTAATTAAAGAGCTTGAAATGTATCAGAAACATGCGGAAAGTCTAAAAAAATTCAATCAGAGTATTTTCCAGGCAGATATAGACAGATTAATCTATGAGTTAAGGAACATATCCAATAAAAAATTCAGATTCTTTAACAACAAACAGCATATAGAACTCGTTGGGAGATATTATGCTGTATCAGTTCCTGGCAGTATTGACGATATTATTGCAGACCTGCAGGATGCAAAGGCAGTAATTAAAATCAGGAAAAATCTCGAAGCAAATGAAACTTTGGGCAGAAAATACTTCGGGGCGTACTGGCATCTGAATGCAGATATAAATGATTTGAAAACCATTGCACGCTGGATGCTGGAATTTAGTGCTCTTGTTCGGGAAGGAACATTTTCTGAAAATACAATAGAACTGATGAGTAAGGATTTATATGATATCAAGCCTGAAAGGGATCTTGCAGATTATATAGATGCCGGAGAAAGATTCGTTAGGGATTTAACAAAACTTAAAGACAAGTTAAATCCGAGAAGCAAACTTATATTCAAACGTGAAACCGGTGATGTCAGTTTTGAAGCATGGCAGGAACAGTTATATAAATGGAGAGGTCAGCTTTCAAGCCTTCACTTATGGTCACAGTATTTGAATGCCAAAAAAGCTTTAAATGGTTCGGATGTGGGAATGTTCGTTGATTCCATTGAGAGAAGAAACATCAAAAAAGATGATGTCAAATCCCTGGTTGAAGGAAACTTCGCAGATTCCCTTCTAAATATTCTGTTTGTTGAGAATCAGGAACTTTCCACATTCATAGGTGAGCTTCATGAAAACAGAATCCGTGAATTCAAGGATCTGGACAAACAAATTCTTCTGCTCAACAGAAAGAGGATTTACCATAAATTAAACAGCAATATTCCAAAAATATTCGGCGGAACTGAAGACCCTCAGGCTAAGATACTTGCCGGCGAGTTTACAAGAAAAAGCGGGCACATGCCTGTCCGAAAACTCCTTGAAAAAGCTGGGGGTATGATAAAACAAATCAAACCTTGTTTTATGATGTCCCCTCTATCAATTGCACAGTATCTTGATCCGACCAATGAAGAACTGCAGTTTGATGTAGTTATTTTTGATGAAGCAAGTCAGGTTAAACCTGAAGATGCATTGGGAGCATTTATGAGAGGTAAAACTGCCGTTGTTATGGGTGATACTCAACAGTTGCCTCCAACTTCGTTCTTTGACCAGATGGCTGATGCTGACAGTGATGAGGATGAAGCCACTTCACTGGATATGGAAAGTATTCTGCACTTGTGTAAACTGTCATTTCCGGTCAGAATGCTTAAATGGCATTACCGTTCCCGCCATGAATCCTTAATTACAGTATCAAACAGGGAGTTTTATGATGATGATTTACTGGTTTACCCGTCTCCTAGTCATGATGACCCTGAATTAGGTTTAAAATTCCATTATAATCCAAACACTGCATACGAAAGAGGTTCGTCTTCTGCAAATCCGCTGGAAGCTGAAGACGTAGTGGATGAGATATTCAATCATTTTGAAAAATACGGTGATACAAAGAGTTTAGGTGTTGGAACATTTTCCGTTGCCCAGAAAAATGCAATTCTCGAAGCCCTTGAAGTCAGACGTAAACAGCACCCGGAATTTGAACCGTTGTTTTCTGAAAATAAGGAGGAACGTTTCTTTGTCAAAAACCTTGAAACAATCCAGGGGGATGAAAGGGATGTTATCCTAATAAGTGTCGGTTACGGTTATGACAACGACAGAAAACTGTCACTTAACTTCGGTCCGCTAAATCAGGACGGTGGTGAAAGAAGACTTAATGTGTTAATCACACGTGCAAGGGAAAAATGTGTTGTATTTTCCAACTTTAAAGCTTATGATATGCATTTAACTGCCAATCCTCCTTATGGTGTGAAAGCCCTAAGAGAATTTTTGGAATATGCTGAAAATCTGACACTGGGCACTCCTCAACAGGATGCATATTCAAAGGAGCCTTTTGAAGATGCAATTGCCAGTTTTCTGGAGGAAAACGGTTACAAAGTGGCAAGACAAATAGGGTGTGCTGGTTTCAGAGTTGATTTGGCGATTATTGATGATGAAAATCCGGGTAAATACATACTGGGTATAACGACTGATGGAAGAATGTATGCATCAAGTAAAGTGGCACGCGATAGGGATAGACTGCGTGAACAGGTATTAACAGGATTGGGATGGAAATTATATCATTTATGGTCTACTGACTGGTATAGAAACCGTGACTTGGGTCGTAAAAAATTACTGGAATATGTTGAAAAGTCAATTAAGCAGACCCGTGAAGAGGAAAAACGCAAATCCGAAGAAGCTAAAAGATTAGCTGAAAAAAGAAGATTGGAAGCTGAAAAAAAAGCTGAAGAATTGCGTTTGGCTCGTGAAAGAGAGGAGGCTGAAAGGAAAGCTCAGGAAGAAGAATCTGGCCAACCAGACGATGAAAATGATTCACAGGAATTTGAAGGGGATGTTCTGGAAAAACCTATTGATGTAAGTGAACTTGACCCGTCCGAATTCTTTGCAGATGAAAATACTGATGTTTCTACAGGTTTGAATGAAGATGTTGCAGTTAGTGATAATCCTTCTGAGTTTGTTGTAGTTGATGAGGAAAATACTGATGGTTCTGTTGGTGTTAATGAAGATCCTTCTGAGTTTGTTGTAGTTGACGGGGAAAATACTGATGGTTCTGTTGG
>CACZNW010000032.1 GCA_902782595.1 uncultured Methanobrevibacter sp.
CTTGGGCTCAGAATTGGGGGCACAGTACCCAATAACTGACCTGAATTCGGCATAACGGTCATCGGAATCTGCTAATAACTTTAAAATACCCTGATTACCTATTGTATCTTGAACATAATG
The DNA here is from genome assembly GCA_902782595.1 of uncultured Methanobrevibacter sp. Lineage (GTDB taxonomy): Archaea > Methanobacteriota > Methanobacteria > Methanobacteriales > Methanobacteriaceae > Methanocatella. The sequence continues at coordinate 121 of CACZNW010000032.1, forward strand.
AGAATAAGTTCCAGGAAATCCATTTAAAGCTTTAATGAATAAACCAGCATCTTCAACAATCACAGGTCTTTCCAATTCATGACAAGCATATTTTGCGCCTGATAAAGCCACTTCCTCAAGAGTTCCCTGAGGTTCAGTGTAACCTAAATCAATATGCTCTAAAGAAATGTCATAATTTTTGAAAATATTCTCTGCTTCTTTTACTTTATGTTCGTTACCAGTTATAAATGTTATCATATTTTTAATTATATCAGTGATTTTTATTATAGGTGATGGTAAATCACCGCTGAAACAGAATAGTTCAACTTTTAAAAAAAAAATCTAAAATCGTTTAAAATTCAAATTCGATAAAGTTAAAATATATAATATTTTCTATAAGGCATTAACCATTGAAATTTGCCTTTTATTAGTGTAAAAATTGATTGAACAATAAAATATTAATTTAAAATTGTTTTTTATACTTAAAATCATCATTAATGAGTATATCTTCCACGTGATTCAATATCTCCAATCACATTAACGATTGATTCATCACCATAACCTTCAAGTACCAAATCAAAATATTTAACTGCCAAATCATAGTCGATACTTTGCAGGGATTTCTTTAAAACAAGCAGGTCAACAGCCCTGTCCTCTCTAAGCTGTGAGTATCTGCCCAGACCAAAGTCTATAAAAACCAGATCCTCCCCGCTAATCATTATATTTGAAGTCGTAATATCCCCGTGAATAATATCGGCAGAATGTAATTTTGAAATCTCACCGCCTATTCTAAAAGCCATCTCATCATTCATAACATCCTTAACCATTACTCCATCGATTTCCTGCATTATTATAGCTTTACGGTTTAAATCGACATCATATAAAACTGGAGTTTTAACTCCTGCCCGTTTAGCATCACTTAACAGTTTAGCCTCTTCTTTGGTCCTTGATCGTCTAATTTTAGAATCTATTTCGGGAATTCTATAATTTTTAACAATACGGTCTTTAACAACGGCATTTTCACCCAGATAAATACTTTTAACAATGTTTGACTCAGCACCTTTTGCTATTAAATCACCCGATAATTTAAGATAGGTTTTGGTATTATCAATCCATGGAATATCAACTTCATCTGTTCTGAACTTTTGAATAATTCCCGTATCGGCCAGATTCATCGGTCCAAATTCCTTACACATTAAAAGTCCCAGCCATGCAATCATAACACCATTATCACCGCAAAGCTTCATTTCAGGCATGTAGAATTTAGCCCCATGTTCTTCAGACATTACTTTAAGCATTTCACGTAAACGTGAATTTGCAGAAACTCCACCGCAAAGCATTACTTCATCCTTTTGAGTATGTGAGAGTGCACGTTCTGTTACTTCAACCAGCATTGAAAAGGCAGTTTCCTGAAGTGAAAAACAAACGTCTTCAATGGGAGTGCCCCTATCAACCTCCCTGATGGCTGCTGACAATAATCCGGAAAATGAGAAATCCATTCCCTTGACAACATAAGGCAAATCAATATATGAACCCTTCTTTGCCAACTTTTCGATTACCGGTCCACCGGGATGACCCAGACCGGTTTCACGGCCGAAATGGTCAAGGCAATTTCCAACAGCAATGTCAAGAGTTTCACCAAATATCCTGTACCTTCCACTTTCATAAGCAATTACCTGACTGTTTCCACCACTAACATAAAGGGAAACAGGATTAACAGCACCAGTGTCTAGTTTTCCAACTTCAACATGGCCGATGCAGTGGTTAACACCAATGATAGGCTTATTTAATGATAAGGCCAAACTTCTGGCTGAAGTTGCCACAATCCTCAAAGCCGGACCAAGACCTGGACCCTGTGAAAATGAAATCAGATCAATGTCATCATATGCAAGTCCTGACTGACCAATTGCTTCGGGTATTAATTTAGGAATCCATTCGGCATGATGCTCTGCGGCAATCCTTGGATGAATTCCACCTTCCTCGGGAAATAACTGTTTTCCAGCCATTGCCAGAATATTGCCGTCACTATCAACTATACCTACACCGGTTTTTTCTGCTGTTCCTTCGATTCCCAAACTTATCAAAATAATCAACTTGAAAATTTAATTAATTACATATTAATAATTTGACATATAAAAATATTTTTTATATTTTAAAATACAAGATTAATATTATACTAGAAAACAAGGTGAAAATAATGATTGACGGAATAACAACTTACGGCTCCACCGAACTAATTGAAAAATTACGGGAAGCGGAAGATGAAGCCGTATTTTTACTTACAATAGGAACAACTGAAACTTCATTGATTGAAGGAATTTCCGGAGCCGGACCATCTGCAGATTTAACCGAATATACTCCGGCCGGTGATGCTGAATTCATGATTCTGGGCGAAGTAAGATGCTGTGAAGCTCCAGCCGAAACAGTAGTCGGTGATGCGGCAGCACCCACACCTGCAAGACTTACAAAAGCAGCGCTTCAACTTTCAAATATTCCATTTGTTGTTGTTGATGCCGGATGTAAAATCAAACCGGATGTACAATATGTAAATTTAGGAAAAGAATACGGAAGAGATATAAGAACTGGAAAAGGCGTTTTAAACCCATTGGAAATATTTGAAAATGCAAAAGATTTGGGAAATGAATTATCACAAAGACATGAAATGCTTATTATCGGTGAAAGCATTGCCGCCGGAACTACAACCGCACTGGGTGTGTTAAAAGCTTTAGGTTATGAGGCCAATGAAAAGGTCAGCGGCAGCATGCCTCATAATCCTCATAATTTGAAATCAGAAACCGTTGATGAAGGACTGAAAAATGCCGGAATCGAAATAGGCAAGGCAGATGCAATGCAGGCAATCGGTGCAGTAGGTGATCCGACCATACCTGCAATAGCCGGACTGGTATTGGGCTCTGACATTCCGATTATTCTGGCCGGAGGAACACAGATGGCTGCGACCTGTGCCGTTATTAAATCCATACAGCCGACATTTGATTTTTCAAGAATTAATCTTGCTACAACAGTTTTTGTTGCAGGTGATGAAACTGCCGATTTATTCGGCATATTAAAACAGATTGATGACAACATTACCGTTCATGCAGTTGACCCGAAATTTGAAGAATCCGAACATGACGGTTTGAAAAATTACCTGAGTGGATTTGTAAAGGAAGGTGCGGGGGCAGGGGGTGCAATGTTTGCGGCGCTTGTTTTAGGAAATTCCGTTGAAAAACTAAGAAAAAAAATTGAAAAAGTTTGCAAATAGATATTGTTTTCAATTTCACCCATGGTGCAACAATGCCATGAATCAACATGTCCTGGCCCAATTGCACCCTTAACAACCGTCCGACAAACAAATGGTTTCCATTCACAAAAATGTTA
>CACZNW010000033.1 GCA_902782595.1 uncultured Methanobrevibacter sp.
AATAACCAATGTCACTGATGTATATTCAGTTAGAATTCCATTAATGGAAGGAAATTTTGAAGACATTTACTCCTTGATAATAGAAAAATGCTCTGATACTTTAAATATTAATATTGGTCATTTTTGGGAGAAAATAAGTTCATTAGGTATTAACATACCATTTATTGGAGGCGTGTCAGTATCACGTGAAATTCCCCAAACCAGTCCTGTCGTTGCTTTTGAAAAAATTTTAAATTTGATTTATGATGAGTTGGATTCAGACAATCCGGTTTTAATCCTATTGTTTGATGACCTTCAAAGGATTATGGGCAATGATGAAACAAGGAAGATATTGAGCATCCTGCAAAATGCTCTTGTAGAATTAAACCTAAAAGGAAAAAACATAATGTTTGTAGCTACCGGATCAGAAGACATTTTCAACAAAATACAGGACAAACTTGACTCAGCAGTACAGATATTTGAACCATATTTGATAGGGCCATTGTCCTACGGTGAAGTGTGTGATGCAATCAACATTCCGATTAAAAGACAAAATATTGTCTTTGAAGAGGATGTCATAAAAGGAATATATGAATTATCCAACGGAATCCCATATTACATGCAGATTCTAGCTTACAGCTGTTTTGAAGAAGCTAATGATGATAAAGTGACTATGGACGAGTTTAAAAAGGCATCAGTGTACTCCTTAAACATTTTGGCTCAACGTGAATTTAAATCATTATTCGCCAAATCCACTACAGAAGAGCGAAAAATACTATGCTTAATGGCTGAAAGTGATGAAACAATTTTGTCATATTCCCATATCAAGGAAAATGCCAATCTAAATTCAGAACCTTCAGCATTGCTAAAAAGTTTAATTAACAAAAACATGATAGATAAACCAGCAAGAGGTAAATACAAATTAAAAAGCAATCTTTTTAAAGTATATCTGCAAAGTCTGAGGATAAATCAGGATACTGGATTAATTGGCTAGTGGTAAACATCCATAATTGCCAAGCATCATGGAACATTTCATATGATGTAATGGAAATTCCATTATAATGCGCAAAACACACATCACATTACATTACATTAATCAATTGTATTTCTGGTCTTCCAAAAATTTTATAATCATCAAAAAATAAATTCCGTAGTAGAGTTTTAGTGCTGGAAATTGATAAGTATCAGAACTTTTTTATAAGTTTTATACGAATGAAAATCTTTAATTATCTTAAGTTCTAAAAAAAGCAGTGTAGAGAGACCATAAGTATGACAACTTTCACATGTCCTTTCATATGCTCCTCTCCAAATAATTTTATTAGTTCATTAATTATTTCATTTTTAAATTATATATAATTACTAATGCACACCAAGAATAATTAATTAATATATTCCTTTATTCCAGTAAGTTTTTCAATATCTGAGAAATTCCAATATTTATTTTCCCAATGATAATAAACATCTTTTCGTTTCTTAAATATTCTGAATGGAACATCAGTATTATCATAGATATGGACAATATCGCAGAGCCCAATCAATTCTGGAATCAAATCAAGTGCTTTGAAATATCTTGATTTAATTTTGTCTTTAGGAACACCATGACCTCCCATGGATTCCCTCATATTTACCCTTGCAATATTAATCTCATAATCATCTGTGAGAACATAGATACATCTTAAAAAATATCCTTTTTCTTTAGCTTTTTTAAGTAGTTTAATGTTTCTTTGTGTAGAAAGCACTGTTTCAAAGGTGAAATCAACACCCTTTTCCAACATCTCATTTCTAAGTTCTTCAGCTTTAACGGCTGCTTCCAAGTCATTGCACAGACTTGATTTTTTAATGTCATCAGCATTAATATAAACGCCCACAGTTTTTGCCATACGAGTTATAGTAGTTTTACCACTGCCATTAGGACCTGCAAAAACCATGACTTCAGGAAGCCTAGTCTTCGGTGACATAAACTCTCCTTCCATCAGGATACTCTAAATAAGCACGTTTATTTTCATCATCATAACAAGCAATAGGAAGTCCTTTAATTTTACATATTTCCATGTCAAT
>CACZNW010000034.1 GCA_902782595.1 uncultured Methanobrevibacter sp.
AGTTAGGGCATTCCAGTGCAAATATTGCTAAAATTGATATGGATATCAGTGTTTCAATATATCATTTTAACAATCAAATTAGGAATAATTAAAGATAGAGGTTATTATTTCTATACTTTATCTTTTAAATATATGTTTAATCAATTGAATTTTTCACTAAACTGATGTTTTTCTTTATTTCATTCATCAATATTTTTCATGAACTTTGCCGGGATGCCGCCAACGATTGTAAATGCTTCAACATCTTTTGTAACAACGGCACCTGCCGCAACAATCGCACCTTCACCAATCCTTACACCGGGCAAAACTGTAACGTTGGAGCCGAGCCAGACCTTATCTTCAATATAAATTGGTTCAGGATACATATCTGCTCTTTTTTCAGCTTCCGGAGCATGATTTAAAGTCAGAAGGCATGCGTTGTGTCCGATTAAAACATCATTTCCAATGTAAATTCCTCCCTGATCCTGCATTTTGCAGCCGGAATTGATGAAAACATTTTCACCGATATGGATGTTTTTGCCGCAATCGGTGTTGAAAGGAGGTATAATCGATAAAGTCCTGTTGACAGGTGTTGAAGTCAACTCCGCAAATAATTCCTGAATTTCTTCGCAGGTGTGATATTCACTGTTAATCCTATGTGTGATTTTAAGGGCATCGTGAAGCAGACAGGTCATGAATACATGTTCGTCGGAACCTGCAGTAATCCTTTTACCCTTGTTTACATGGTCCAGATATTTTTCTAAATTCATAATTAATAATCTGTCTCTGATAAATTAAAGATTTATGGATGACATTATTGAATGTTGCTATAATGGATTTAATCTAATGATTCAACTAAAAATTAAAATGGAATGGTAAAATTACTAACAGGCATATTTTACCATTTGAGTGAAGAGTTCTTTTGTCCATTCTGTTGAATCTTTTGAGGTTATGTTTTCCGGAATCTCATATACAAAAGTAGGATAACCTGCCTCTGCAATTGGACATGAAACAAGCACGGCTGAAGTTGATTTATATGATTCATCACCTGTTTTGGGATAATAACCAAAATTACTTGTTGCCTTGATTTTTTTAGCTATCTTAACTGAAGCGTCATCCATTTCAGGAGTTGCAATGTAAAATCCTTCACCATATCCTTCAATATGGGAATGACTTATAATCACACATTTGGCATCGGACTTTGTCACATCTGGATTTACATAATCATGAACAAGCTTTTCACCATTCGCTCTTCCCTTTTCATAGTTTTTAGCATCTTTTGTGACATTAACCTGGTAGTGTATGATTTTCGTATCCTCATGCTCATCAACATATTCCTTTGCGGCTTTGATTTCAGGACCTATTGAAAGTTTTTCTCTCGGGTGAATTCCAGTAATTAACGCTATTGAATCTGATGCATTGTCATTTCCGTAAACTATTCTTTCAACGGTTCCTAGGCTGTTGTTTCCCAGTATTTTATAGGGAGCATGTTCCTGCTGATAGTTTTCAAATGCTATTGCCGCTCCAAGGGATAATAAAAGTAACAGAATAAAAATAATTTTAATTTTCCTTTGCAAAGTTTTCACCTTGTTGATTATATCTATTAATTAAAGATATAATATTTTGGGTGAAAATTCTTATTTTTAAAAGAATAAGGCTAGATTGCTCCAACCTTATCCGCCAATTTTATATTTTCTCATCTACTAATATAGTTTTTTCACATAATTTATCGTAAAGAATGGGGATTATTCTCTACATATTATCATTAGTTCTCGAAGTATATATTCTTTTTTGTATTTTTAAGCTCAATATTACAATATAAGGTCAATTTAACAAGTTCAAAGCAGTATTATTATGTATCTGTATCAATTTTTTAAACTGACGGCAATTAGAGTAAATATTTCACCGAGATATTTTCACAGAAATTGAATGAATTGTATAATCTTCAATTTATTTTTAATTTAAAACTAAATATTTTTTCTCAAAACTTAAAAATTAGGATACTTTTATATATTTCATAAAAGATAATTATATATACTTAAATCTTTTAAGTAAAAAATCCAAAGAAGTGAAAATAATATGACAAACGAAGATTTTGCACAAAAAATCAAAGATATCAGAGCCAGACAGAATATGTCTATAGAAGAACTTGCAGAAAAAAGCGGTGTGAAACTTGAAGTTTTACAGGCTATGGAAAACGGTGAAGTAATCCCGTCTCTTACACCATTAACAAAAATGGCAAGAGCACTCGGTGTACGTTTAGGAACATTTCTCGATGACACTCCAGAACTTGGACCGGTTGTAACCCGTGGCGGAAAAACCGAAAATTCCCTATTCTTTTCAGGCAGGGAAGATGTTACAAATGCAACAAATCTGGAATTCCACTCATTAGGGGCAGGTAAAATTGACAGAAACATCGATCCTTTCATAATTGACATTGACTATGAGGAAGGGGAAAAGGAATTATCCTCTCACGAAGGTGAAGAATTTATTTACGTTTTACAGGGTGAAATCGAAGTCATCTACGGTAAGGATACATTCACTATTGGTGAAGGGGACACAATCTTTTATGACTCCGTGGTACCGCACCACCTTCACGCAAGCGGAAAAGATAAGGCAAAAATACTCGCCGTATTATACACACCATACTAGGGGAGAGTTAAAAAATGAATAAAATAACTTTCAAACCAGAAACCGATAGATTTTTCACAGCTAGTTTGGATTTGAACTTAAAAACATTGCAATTGAGATTGCATTAATGATTTGCATTTTGGTTAAGTTATTTTATTAAAAAAAGAGGTGAAAAATATGAGCGAATTATTTACAGAACTACCAATTGGAAAATTTTTCGAATCAATGGTTGAAAAACACCCGGATCATGAATTTATCATTTATCCTGACAGGAACTTAAGATTTACATATAAAGAATTCAACGAAAGAATCGACAACATAGCAAAGGGGATGCTGGCTATTGGAATTGAACATGGAGACCGTGTGGGAATATGGGCGAAAAACGTCCCTGAATGGTTAACATACATGTTTGCAACTGCCAAAATCGGTGCAACAATCGTAACGGTCAACACCGCTTACCAGTCTCATGAACTTGAATATGTTCTGGGACAATCCGAAATGAAGGCTTTGGCCATGACTGACGGATTTAGAGATACAAGTTATTTCGATATTATCAATGAACTTGTGCCTGAACTCAAAACAAGTGCAAGGGGAAATCTTGTATCTGAAAAATTCCCATATTTAAAATTCATATTCCATGTAGGTCAGGAAAAGCACAGAGGAATGTTCAATACCAATGAACTGATTTTACTGGGTATGAATTATGATGACGATGAATATCAGAAGGTAAAGGATGCAGTATCCCAATATGATGTAATCAACATGCAGTATACCTCAGGAACTGAAGGTTTTCCTAAAGGCGTAATGCTTACAAGTCGAAATATCTTAAATGACGGTTACTACATCGGAGAAAATATGAACTACACTGAAAAAGACAGGCTGCTCTTACAGGTACCTCTTTTTCACTGTTTTGGAACAGTTTTAGGTGTAATGGCAATAATCACCCACGGTTCAACTATGGTTGTACTTGAGGAGTATGATCCTCTTCTTGCAATTTCATCAATTCAAAAGGAAAAATGCACATCAGTCTATGGTGTTCCCACAATGTTTATTGGAATGATGAACCATCCGATGTTCGACATGTTTGACATGAGTTCACTGAGAACAGGTATTATGGCGGGTTCGACATGTCCTGTTGAAACAATGAAAGATGCGATAGAAAAAATGAACATGACAGAAATTACCAGTGTATATGGTCTCACTGAAGCGGGACCGGGTTTTACACAGACCAATGCTGCCGATTCATTTGAGAAAAAAATCAATACTGTAGGTAGAAAATTCCCGAACATTGAAGTCAAGATTGTTGATCCCGAAACCGGCGAAGAATTGGGTCCGGGCGAAACCGGTGAGATAATGTGCAGGGGATTCAATGTTATGAAGGGATATTATAACATGCCTGAAAAAACCGCTGAAACTATCGAACCGGACGGATGGCTGCACTCAGGAGACCTTGCAACAGTTGATGAAGAAGGATATTATTCAATTGTAGGCCGTATCAAAGACATGATTATCAGAGGAGGGGAAAATATTTATCCCCGTGAAATAGAAGAATTTTTATTTACTCATGAATGCGTTCAGGATGTTCAAGTTGCAGGTATTCCCGATGAAAAGTACGGTGAACTTGTCGGAGCATTTATCATTAAGGAGGATGGATTTGATGAGGTAACCGAAGCAGATATCCGTGATTTCTGTATAGGGTCTATTGCAAGGTATAAAGTGCCTAAATATGTATTTTTCGTTGATGAATTCCCGCTTACAACCAGCGGTAAAATTCAAAAATATAAATTAGGAGATTTAGGTCTTAAATTACTGGATGAACGCCGTGAGAGAGGAGAATTATAATTCTCTCTTCAACTCTTTTTTTTGTGAAATGAAATATTGTTCCCAAAATGTCAAAAAAACACAAACTTTATATATGAAGTAAATCTAACGATTTATTGCACTATGAATTTTGGTACTATCAAACCACATCATTAAGAATCTATACGAACTCTTAGACATATTTGGGAGGTTGATAAAAATGACACCACACATTAAAATAACTGCTGCATGGAGCGTAGTTTTCTTTTAATCTCATTGCTTAAAATAGCAATTCTATTGGATTACATCACAAAAAAGCCCAGTATTCAATGTTTAAAGTACTGTTATAGTAATCCCTATGTTTATGGTAGGATTAATAAAAATGATGTTATACTCTTCAATTTAACGGTTCATACCATAAATCAATTGACTATCATCATTTAGAGGAATAATAATGGAAATTAAAAAAAGTATTAATCTGGACGTTAAAAAGACTGTTGAAAACTCTGTATGCGGAAATGATGAATTTCATTTCTTTGTAGATGAACTTACATCAGACGATTACATGCCTACCTATGCAGGTATGGCCGATGAAAAATACACTTTTGATGAAATGAACGATGAATTCTTCAGATTCTTAACCGATAAGGTTAACAACAATGGAATATATATTCGTTTGGTATATGCAACTGCCTGTGAAATTGACGGTGAAGCTGTATTTGAATTGGAATATGGTGAATCCCATGAACAGTTTACGACAAAAGAATTGGATAAAGTTTTGGTATTCGAATTCGCCGATTTCGGAGTTAAAGTTAAAGACTCTGAAGTCACTTTCGGTGCAACAGTTGAAGGGGACTGTAGACAAACTCCTTACTTTGCCGAGTTCGGATCAGATAGGGCAAATAAGAGTTTTATATCTCTTGAAAATCCACTTAATAAAAGAATAATCGAAATAATGGATGCGATGATAAAATGATTTTCAATTTAATGACCGGATTGCAGTTGATATTAATTATAATTTCATCAATGATAATACTTTACACATTACTGATTAAAAATGACAATACACGAACAAACTGTATGGCATTATTGGTTAATCTGTGTTTATTGTGGATGGTACTGATTTAGAGATTTCAATGCAGATTAATTGGTTTAAATATTCACTGGAGATTGAGGAATTTTTAAATGTCAAAACACTTGAAGACATTGATTATGGAGTTCTGGATTTGTCAGCCATTAAAGACCATGAGCTGAAAGAAGTTCTTCAGTTTTTTGAAGAACTTCTGACATTGGAACTGAAAGTAAATTACATGGAAAATGACACCGGACTTTTCAGAGTTCAAATCATTGGGGATAAATGTGTTTATAGAGAATTCGGACATGTCATTGAAGCTGATTCAATTTATGAATTAAAAAAATCGGTTTTGGATGAAAATAGAATATGGTATGTCTTCGATGAATTTTCAGCCTGTAAAATTCTGGGAGGTGATATTTAAACGATTAATTATGTTTTAATGAGTTTGAATATAATTTTCAATATCTCAACTTATATTAATCATGTTGACCACTGTTTAACCGGGGTTTTTTGGTTATTCTCCATATTTCACCTTTTATTTTCTCCTTAGTATTTTTTCCCGGTTAAACGGTAATAATCAATAAGATTTTTAATATCAATTAATTATTTAACTTATTTAAAACAAAATATTAACTGTTATGATTAGTGAAGTGATGATTTCAAGGCTAGATGAACTTATAGGAGATTATGATACTCCTTTCTTTAATTATATTCTCTACTCATATGATTTGAGTTTAAGGGAATGTGAAATTATAGTTGACAAATTAAAGGAGGATATCAGTTCGGGTAAGATAATTCCGGACAATATCGTAGCCGTTTTGGATGATTACTTCAAATCAAGGGTTATAACTTTAGAAAAACAGGATAAAATTAAATATCTCTCCGGTTTGATTGAAGAGGGCTGTGAATTTTATATCAAATATCTCAAAAAGTATAACCTTTCACGTGATGAAATCAATCTGGTTTTTAACCGTGTCAAAGATAAAATCATTGATGAGAATATAACTGATTTTGAAATCAAACGATATCTGAAGTATTATTTTTCAAACACCATAAAGCAGACAAAATACATTGATGAACTGACGAGCATTGTCGGAAGAAAATATGATACTTTAAGAATAGCCAATGCCAAAAAGAAATATCCTATTTTAAATGATTCCGACATTGTTGACATAGTCTTTAATATACGCGGAGAAATCATCGAAGCAAAAGAATTTAAAAATGGAATTGTCCATGAATTCAAAAGGCAGTGTATGCTGAAAAGTGAAGATAAAAAAGCAAAATGCCGTGAAAACTTAAACAAATTTGTAGAAGGCAGTGGAGATTCGTTTTCCAAACTGATCAAAGTAAAAAAATTAACCAGAAAAGACGGTGAAATTATTGTTGCAGCTATTCTGGAGGATATCTCCAGAGGTATGATTCAGCCTGAAGAGATTAACGGGGCTTTTATAACAAAACGTTTTAATGATTACAATGAGAGAAAGTAGCGTTTTTACTTTTTTAAAAAGTAAATCTGAAAATTTATATGACCTGTGCGTAGTCATGGAAAAGTTGATTGTAGTCAGAAAGTATATTTTAGCTATGGCTACGGCAAAAGTTATTCTTGATTTGTTTTGCCGACAAGCCAAACTTAAACTTGTATTCACAATCGATGTTTTCAACGACCCTTCCTTAACTCTAACGTTAGATGATATTGAAAGTGTACATAAAATACTGTTTGAATATATCTATGATGATTATTATGTTGGCCGGGAGAAGTTTCTGCAGGTTGACTATGAATTTGATTTTACATTTTTAGGCAATAATCCAAAAATAACAAATGAAGATATCTATCTGATTTTAAATAACCTTGAAGTAAATTCCATAATGCCATCATTGATGGGTTGGGACGGTGATGAACTGATATCAATCGAAGATTTAAGCTCCGATGATAAAATAAATGCTCTGAAATTAATAGAAGATAATTTGAATAAATTCATAAAACACCACATTTTGAGCCTGAAATTATTTGACATTGATGGAAATCCTCTTGCAAGACAATTGAACTTCGAAGCGGTTAAAAAAGCCGACAGATGTATAGTTCATGAAATACCTCCTGAAGTTAATCTTGATGATTATCAAAAACAGGCGGTGCAATATATGGGAAAACCTCTGGTAATCAACGCAGGTCCTGGAGCAGGTAAAACACGAGTAATTATTGAAAGGGTACTCTATTTAATTGAAAATGGAGCCTCTCCCGAATCAATCCTGGTCATCACATTCACCAACAAGGCAGCCGATGAACTGAGGGAGAGGTTTAAAAAAGACACAAAACTTGAATTGAAAGTCATAAACCAGATGAGAATAAGTACTATCCACAGTTTTTGCAGATCCTTACTGGCAGATTTTTGTGATATTCCATATAACCTGCTTAAAAGGGAAGCTGAAAGGAATCTGTTTTTCAACAAGCACAGAAAATCCCTTGGTTTTACGGGTCCTGCATTTTTAAGAAACTATGAATCGGGACAGGTATTGAAAAAATATGATGAATATGCCCTCTTTGAAGTTGACTCAAATGCTTTGATCAGCCATATTGAGTCAAAATACGCTCCCAGTGAGGAATATATAGAATATATTGGTGAATTTTATAAAACACACTCTGACTCTCAGTATCCATCTAAAAAAGAAATCAAAGCATTGGGATTTGGATGTGATGTATACAAGGCAAGATATCTCCAGATTGCAAAATCATACTGTGACTGGATTGAACTGATGGAAACGGAACATGTCTGTGACCAGAACTATCTTCTGGTTAAGGCTTTGGAGATATTGTCTGATGAGAATAACCTGAACATGGTGCAGTATAGAAACATTCTGATTGACGAGTTTCAGGACACCGATGCAATTCAGATGCAGATATTTGAATGCCTCAGAACAATATCTGATACATTTACAGTTGTCGGAGATGCAGACCAGAGCATATACTCATTCAGGGCTGCAAATCCGAAATTCTTCAATGATTATTCAAAAAGCAATGAGTTTGAAAACAGAATACTTGTAAACAATTACCGGTCATCATCTGATATTGTTGAGTTCAACGAGAAGTTCATATCTCAAAAACGTGCAACACAAAAGGATTTAAGACCGGTCAACGATTCTAAAATGCCTGTGTATATTCTTGAAAATTCAAGAGATGATGAGGAATACAGGGGAATTGCATATATTGTTGAAAACCTCAAAAGTTCAGGCAAAATCGCCAAATACAGTGATGTCTGCATTCTGTTTAGAAGCCATAAGGATAAAAAGGATATTCTGGAGGAATTTGAAAAACACGGGATACCATTTTATCTAAAAGGCATCGATGATTTGATTTATCAGGATGAGGTAAAAGCCATTCTCGTTTTATTATGGTATATGCTGCCATTCAATCCGGCCCGTATATCTTATTACGGTGACGGAGGGCAGTGGATTAACCTGTCTTCATTTACAGACAGATACTATGAGTCAAGTAAAGTATTTAAATTGTCATCCAAGACTCAGGAAATCTTAAATAACATTGAATTTAAACAACATGCAAATGTGGTCAATGCAAAAAAGGACTTCAAACCTATTGATTCATCAGCAAAATCAACTTCAATCATGGATGTTGTTCGGGACTTTTCAGATGAAACCCTGGAGGAAATATTTAAAAGAGTAGATTATGTTGATTTGAGTTCATATTCACGTGACGGGCTTAAAAGTATAGGTATCAGTGATGAACATGATTTGGACTTTTTTACAGCGCTAAATGAATTGAAATCATCACTGGCACATGTAAGAATGTCTTCACTTCAGATTTTTTATGAACTGTTAAAAATAACAGGTTATATGGATGAACTTCTCATCCGCAAGGATTTTGAAGCTAAAAAGGCAGCACTTAATCTTTCTCTGATTTCTGAAGTAATTTCCGATTATGAAAATATCATGGGTAAATATGATTTGGTCGGTCTTTTTAATTATCTTCACCGTTCACTTAAATATTATTCCTGTCCGATTAACGAAGAGGAGGATAATTCTCAGAAAGTCCATATCATGACTGTTCACAAAGCAAAAGGACTTGAATATCCTGTTGTAATAACCGCTTCCATTAAAAATCGAAGTTTTCCGCTGACTTTTTCATCTCAGCGCAAATCCCACATTTACAATAACTATCCTGTCTATCCGACTCCTAACAGGTTTTTAAAATATAAAATTCCTGAAGACCTTGAGCCTTTTGAATTTGACCGTGAAGAGGAAAG
>CACZNW010000035.1 GCA_902782595.1 uncultured Methanobrevibacter sp.
ATAATTGATGGGATAATGTCAAAAAATAATTAATTATAAAATGCCTAAATATTTTAACATTAAAGCTTATCTGACAGACGGTGTAGAATATGTCCTTAAGGATGCTTTCCGCAGGATTTATAAAATTTGAAGGAAAAATCTGTTCTAACTTAAATTTACAACACGATAAGTAACAAAAGCAAGACAAAATTACTGTGAAAAAGGTAAAAGTATTCCTGCCTTTAATAGCAAGCATTACAAGCAGCTGCAATCTGCACTGCACAGGCTGCCAGTCAAGTATGGCACCAACTGAAAAGGAAAGGGAATTGATGTTCAATGAAATCAATCGTTTAGAAAGGCAATATTCGGACATGATATTTCTATCATTTCTTTGAAATGAAAAAACATCCGGAGGATATCTTGCTGCAGAAAGAACTTTTTCAACATTAACTCCCATGGGGATACAAACCCTTGTTCAGCATCACAAAAATAATAAAATAAAAGTAAGTGATGATTGTCTACTTGAAGCATTGGACTCAAATTATTCTAGTCCCTAAGTTATGGAAGAATTCTTATGGATGGCAATGATGAGGATGTAACATTTTTTCATCAAAATCACAAATGGTATTAATCAGTGGTTATAAAGATATTATTATGACAAGAAGATTTGCAGTAATCGACACGGAAACCAACTGGAGAGATGAGGTAATGTCAATTGGAATTGTAATTGCCAAATGCCAAAACTTCAAAAGAACAGATTCCCGTTATTATATTCTGCCCCATGAAGAGAAAATAGGTGGAATGTATTCTAAAAGTATGAGAGAAACAACACATGAAATACTTACGGGCCACAGAACTGAAGTTATAACTGATTTGAAAAGTGTACTCAATTCCCATGGCGTTGATGATTTGTTTGCTTATAATGCTTCTTTTGATAAGAATCATTTACCTGAACTTTCTGATTATTGCTGGCATGATATCATGAAGATTGCAGCCTACAAACAGTACAATCCTTCAATTCCCGAACATCTGCCCTGCTGCAAGACAGGCAGATTGAAAAGGGGTTACGGTGTTGAACCCATGCTTCAGATGCTGGGTGTGGAAGATTACTGTGAAACCCACAATGCAATTATCGATGCAAGGGATGAATTAAGGATCATGATTGAATTGGGTTATGATATCGATTATTATCCAGAAATCTGAATAGGGGTTTGAGGTATTATGTCAGGAACTGTTGAAGTTAAAAAGATTGATATTACATATTTAAATGTTGATGCCATTGTAAATGCCGCAAATAGTCAGCTTTTGGAAGGAGGTGGTGTTTGCGGGGCAATATTTAAAAAAGCAGGTCGGGATGAACTTGCAGATGCATGTTTTGATATAGGCGGCTGTGATACGGGAAATGCCGTAATCACTCCAGGATTCAATCTTTCATCTAAATATATTATACATGCGGTGGGTCCCGTTTGGAGAGGTGGAGACAACAGGGAAGATGAACTCTTATACGGTGCCTATGAGCAGTCATTGAATTTAGCAAAAGAAAATAATTGTCATTCAATTGCATTTCCGTTGATTTCATCTGGAATTTATGGTTATCCTAAAAAACAGGCATGGCAGATTGCAGTTCGGGCCTGCCGTGACTTTATCGAAGCCCATACAGATTATTCAATCAATATCATATTTGCCGTGTTAAGTGATGAAAGCAGACAAATGGGTGAAATGACAATATCAGCAGAATAGTTCATGTTACCGGTTTGATTTCATTGTTTCAAACTGTTCGTTGCGGTTTTTCAATTTAAATGTAAATATAAATGCGATAAATGCAATAATTGCTGCTAAAAATAAACTTATTTTATAACCTCCAATTCCTGTAAATGATGCGATGATTCCACCGATAAGGGCTCCTCCTATCAGCTGGCCTGCACTTGACAACATATTGACAATGGCCTGGCCTGCTCCTCTCTCGGTTGGTTTTGCTTCACTCAAAACAATATATCTTAATGGAGCACCAATAATTGTGACCATGCCCACACCAATCATACATCCTGAAATTATGAACAGAATAAAATTGTTCGGATAAACTGCAATAACAACCAAACCGATGGCTAGTATCAGAGTTCCAATCATCATAATCTTACGTGAACCTGTGGAATCCAAAATCTTACCCATTATTGGTGCTGCAACTGCATTTGCTCCTAAAATTGGAATTAACATTAAGCTTGCTAACTGATTATTCAAGCCCATTGAAAGAATTACTAAAGAAGGAATGAATATTGCTGATGAGTATATTATTCCGTATGACAGGGTTTCGATACATGCAATGGCTATTTCTCTGTTTTTCAGCATATGAATTGCCACAATTGATTCTTCCGCATTTTTCTCTATTTTCAAAAATACAGGAATCAATATTAGGAATATTAATAAAAAAGGAATCACATTAAATGACAATAGACTATTAATGAAATTGCTTGAATCAATCTGATTCAAACCGTATGCCAAAAATACTGAAAGCAAACTTAGTATAATTATCCCTGCATAATCGATTTTCAGTTTTCGGTTATTATGTGACTCGGGAAGGATTTTTAACGCAAATATTATAAGGAATATGCTTATTGGTATATTGATTGTAAAACACCAGTTCCAGCCAAATGGAATTAATGCCGCTCCAACCAAAGGTCCGCCAATTGCTGAAATTCCAAATACACTTCCAATAATTCCCAATGCTTTTCCCCTCTCTTCAAGTGGGAATTCATCTCCAATGAAAGCTCCGGCTACCGGGAAGAGTCCTCCACAACCAAAACCCTGGATAATTCTTCCTAAAAATATTGATTCCATGCCTGTGGAAAATGCAATCAAACACGATCCAAGTGCAAATAAAATCACATCAAGTATAAAAATCTTCTTTCTTCCGTAAAAGTCAGAAAATTTGGCCATTACCGGAGATCCGATCATAAAAGTAATTACGAATAATGTGAATATCCAGCTTGATTCTCGGCTTGTTAAGTTAAAGCTTTGTTCAATAGACGGCAGGACGGGGCCAATTATTCCGGTATCGAGTGACCCCATGAATACTCCTATTAAAAACAGTATCAGGATTAAATTGCGTGTTTTTGTATCTAATGTTTTTGATTTCATAGTAATTTTGGAAATAATTCAAGTCAATTAGTGGTTATATTATAATTATGTATAGTTTAAATATAATTATTGTATTATATAATATTTTTGCTTTAAAAATCTGTAAAATTCTCAAAAATAATCATCTTATATAATATTAAAAAGATAATAATAACAAGGTGGTAATGGAAATGTTAACGGGCAGTGCTGAAAATCAATTCCTCTTCAACAGGGCAACAGATTGTCTGCAGGAGAATAAAAGCGAAGAAGCAATAGAGCTTTTTAATCAGTTATTAAAAAAAGAACCAAATAATATTCATGCATTAAACGGTAAAGGTTCAGGTTTAATGCAGCTCGGCAGGTTGGATGAAGCCGAGGATGTTTTCAATGAATCGTTGAATATTGAGGACAATCCAATGGCATATCTGAATCTTACAATCATATATGGTAATACGCAAAGATATAACGAAGCTTTAAAATACTGTGATTTAATACTTGAGTTATATCCCGATTTTAGTGATGTTGTTAAGGGATTGAAAAATAACTATATGGACAAAAAATCAGACAATGGTCTTGACGGGATAAATCCGGAGGCCCGCAAATTAATAGAAAAGGCAAATGCTTTAAAGGAAAATAATGAAACTTGGAGCGGCGGCAAATTGCACGATGAATTTATACAAGGTAGTCCTGAATTTAAAAGGATAACCTTCTGGGATGCATGGGAACTCTATGAAAATGCAATTGAAATTGATTCGGAATGTGAGAATATTGTTACTTCATATATCATTGAACTTAAAAACAGATTCATGCAGGAGTTTTTATTTTTCGACATATCCCGTAATGATGATTTTAGCCCTGATTCAAAAACGGATAAGCTCAAATTAACTGTCATGAAAGAAATTCTCTTAGACCATGATTTCACTCAGGCTCAGCTTGCAACCAGGGAACTTTTAACAATAGATGAGAATGACCCGGATGCAATTGACTATCATGGAGTGCTGTTTTTCTATTTTGATGAAATCGATGAGTCAATCAGATGCTTCGATAGATTAATTGAAACCGGTGATGGGATTTATTCCTTCTACGGTAAATACAATAAGGCATTTGCATTAAGAAGAAAATCCATGATAACCGGTGATTTGGAATATATGGTGCAGACATTGGATATATACGATGAAATGCTTAAAGACCCTAACACTTTTGACAGGGTAAAACCGTATCAGAGGGAAATTCTTGACAAACTGCAGGATTTTATGAAAATTCCTTTATTTTAAATATTGGTGATACTGGATGATAATCAAGTGTTTGATAGTGGGGCTTGGAGGAGGTATCGGATCAGTAATCAGATATCTCCTTGGAATGATTCCGTTAAATGAAACAACCTCTTTTCCAATCAACACATTTCTGATTAATGTAATAGGTGCTGTGGCAATTGGTCTGATAGTATTTTATGCTGCAGATAATGTTGATGAAAACTGGCTTCTGTTTTTAAAGGTTGGACTCTGTGGAGGTTTCACGACCTTTTCAACATTTGCCATTGAAACCGGTGCCTTGTTAAAGAATGGAAATGAAACAACCGCTTTTTTATATGTTGTTTTAAGTGTTTTGGTGGGAGTATCTGCAGTGTTTCTGCCGGATTTGCTTTTGCATAATTAAAGATATTTCTTAATATAATGTGGTAATCATCTATGCTTAAGCAATGATTGTCTTTTCCATAAGTATAAAAATTATTATTTATAAAATTATTAATTAGTTATGTTTGACAATAATGTTTATTCACGAAAGCTTTCGCTTAAATACATGAAGGATGTGCCTAAGGATTACGATGTTTCCCGGATACAGTATATCTTTGATTTTATTTATCTTGTTTTAAAGCGTAACGCTCGTATCGACAGTGCTGTTAAGGGTGTTGCCAATGAATATGGTTTATCCGAGAGTTACCTTATGAATTATCTTGTTGAAAACAAATATATTCTTTCAAAGGGAGATATGGATGCATTTTCCAAACAGCTTAAAGACTACAGCACCAAGGCATTGAAAAAAATTCTAAAAAAGCACGGTTTGAAAACTTCCGGTAAAAGAGAGAAGATTGAAAAAAGAATCTTTGAAAATAATCTTCTTGCAAGCGGTTATCATCTCTCTTCAAAATCCAAGGTATTTTACAAGAACAAAAAAAGAAGGATTAAAATTTACAATGAATGCCTGTGTGAGTATTATTATTTCAATGAGTTCAATGACTTTTATATGGACAATTATCGTAAAAAAGAGGCAAAAATACCTGTTGAATTTATCAAACTGCATATCAATAAATCTGTTGAAGATGAAAACCATGGAAATTATACATTCAATAATCATGTAATGGTTGAACACTATATCCTCAAAAAGAATTACGGTAAAATGCTTGACTATGTTTTGAAAATTTTCTGCATGAACATTAATCCCATCTGGAAAATCACTGAATTAAAAGAACATATCGGTATTTTCCTTGACAATTATAATCATCTGATATGTTTAAAAGATGAATTGGGTAAAAACCGCATCATCAATACTTTTTATTTGATTTGGGATTCATTTGATTTTAACAGGATAATCGTACCCAAATTTGAGGCATACCGGGTTTTGAAAGACATTTTGAACATTAAAGACTATTATAAACTTAATAATAAATTGTATGAGCGCTTTTATGGAAATGATGATTTGAAAATTAAAAGGATTACTCAAAAAACTTTATTTGATTTTTAAGACTGTCTGATATTTATGAATATTCTGATTTCCAACGACGACGGTGTTTATGCACCGGGAATACTTGCGGCAAAACAGGCTGTTGAAGATTTGGGTGATGTTACTGTTGTAGCTCCAGATAAAAACAACAGCAGTGTTGGACGTCGCATTTCATTATTTAAACATTTAAAAATAGAAAACTGTAAACTTGATGACGGCAGCGAAGCATTTTCTGTTTCGGGAAGTCCCGCTGATGCTGTGATTGTTGGCGCTGATTATCTGATGGATAAAAAACCCGACCTGGTTATAACCGGGATAAATCAGGGTGTCAATATAAGCTGTGACATTACATCTTCCGGTACGGTCTGTGCAGCCCTTGAAGCGGTTAGTCTTGGGATTCCGGCAATTGCTGTTTCCCTTTATATGGATCCTGAAACTTCATTTAAAAAGGATGACGACGGCGAATGGTATATTGATTATGATTTTAGTCTGACAAAGAAAGTGCTGCATGATATTGTTTTAAAAATAATTAATGAGGGATTTCCACAGGGTGTTAATTTATTTAATTTGAATGTTCCGTCCAATTATGAATCCGAAGAGGTTGAAATTACGGGTCTGGCACCTAAAATGCTTGACAAAAAAGTCATTGACAATACCGATAAGCAGAAGGAGGATTTTTTCAACTACGAGTTGGATGACACACAGGGCAGGGATGATTTAATAATGATTACGTCCAATCTTGTTAGGCAATATCCTCAGGGCAGTGACGGATATGCGCTGATGGTTGAAAAGAAACCTAGTTTAACTCCCCTTAATGTCAATATGACTCATTATAAACTTAAAGACTGGTAAAAATTCTTTAAATTCAAATATCATTTCAGATGCCATCAAATTAAATTAATTTTGCAACAAGATAATCTTCCATGAATACAAACAGTATTCTTGCTTTTGTACAGTTTTCAAACATGTTTTTGATTTCACTTGCAGATTTTGCTTCGCTGATTTTGGTATGGGGACTGTTTGCAACATAACCTGCAGTTTTTTGATTAAACTCAACCCGTATTGCATCAGAGTCATGTTCATTTTCAGGTTCTTTAATTAGCTTGACAATACTTCCTTCGACTGTTGGCGCACAATTTCCATAGAATTTTCGTCCCGAAATACAGATTAACGTATCAGCAGTGTCTTTTAGGATTTTGGACTGTTTTTCAAATTCATCAACATGGTTAAACTGTTTATTTGCCAGCTTGTTGCAAATGTAGGCTTCACGTGGTCTGTCCATTAACTGTAAAATGTCACTTTTTGTTCTTAAAAAACCGTTTCTGTTATTTTCATTGTCTGTTAGCTTTAATGCCTGGTTAATATGCTCAAGAGCTTTGGGATAATCGTTGGTGGATATGCATTTTTCAGCCATTCTTTCAAGAAGCCTTGCCTTGTTGTCCTTAACAACCTGTGAGTTATAAAGTTTTAATGCCTGGTCATAATAGTATAATGCTCCATTATAGTTATTCATGTCTTCAATGATGATGGCCTTGATGTTATAGCTTCTCCAGTCACTGCTGTATTCCAGTGCTTCGTTGATTTTAATGAGGGCATCATTGTATCTGCCATTTTCTCTAAGTTTCCATGCTTCATCTCTTAATTTATTGGACTTACTGATATGTGGAGGTACTTCATATTCATTATTCTCCCCATCATCCTGCAAATATCCCATATAGGCAATATCTGGAACGCCCACATGATCTCCCCAATCTTCAGGGTCACCTACATGCCATTCATCCATATTATTCTCCAGACAAATTGTAGTTATATTTTTTCATTTAATTGATTATTCTTCCCAGTCATCACAATCGAAATCCTGATCAAATCCGCAATTTTCACAGTATGTTTCAAAATCTGACAGTACAGATCCGCAGTTTGGACATGTTTTCATTTTATCACCTTGTTTTAATGTGGCTGGTGCCACAGTTAACTGGAATTGCAACCAGTTTTTTTGGCATAATAAAAAGGATTGCCTATATTTCTGCTTACAATTTCTTGAAATACATGTTATTATATTTCCTATTATGATATATATAAAATGTGTTTAAAATATTTTTTGTAGGTTTTATAAATATCTTGGGACAGGTACCTAACGTTAGGCAATTCTTTCTTCAGTTTCAAACCATTTATCGGATTTGGGTTTAAGGACTGTTAGTATTAATGTAAATATTGTTTTGAATATTTACACTGAAAACATTCGATTAAAACTTAGATAATCGTGGAAGAGGATACTTATATGATCAAAAAGAAATTTCATACCATGAACTTAAAAAAGCAGATATTGGAGATATATTCTCACCCAAATTGTGTGAAACAGAATATTATATGTTCAAAAATGCTACAATAGTATATAAAGATAATTCTTTTGTATTATTAAAAACATCTGAACTTTTAAAAACACCGGAAGAACATAGGTGTTTTAATGAATTAATTGGAGTGGATTTATTCTAATACAGTTCTATATTTACACTGAAAATATTCTATCAAAACAATAATATTTTTGATTTTCAAGAAGATTACTTAAATACTTGGTGTTAAAATTTTTGAAAAAACTCAAATTTTCCATTTTACAATAAAAATGAATCCTTACAATCTCTGTAAGGTGATAAGTTTAATTTAATATATACAATATTTATCTTACAGAATGATTTTGAATCCGGGAGTTTTTGTTGGGTAATTTTAGGAATGTATTTTTTACCATCATTTTTAAATAATGCACAAAACATAAATATAACCATAAAGACAATTTTTAAATCTAATCAATTAAGGAGGATAAAATGCAAAATAAAACGATTTTCATATTGCTTTTGGCAATAATCGGCATCTGTGCTGTTTCTGGTGTAAGTGCAGTGGATGATGCCCAAGTTGATGATGAAATGGCAATTAATGATTTGAATGTTGAAGAGATTTCTGCTGATTTGGATAATAGTGAATATAATGTTTTAGAACAATCTGATGATGGGGAAAATTTGGCTGTATCTGATGATGATTCTATTTTAAGCAAGGATGCTTCTGATGAAAAATTATCTGTTCTGCCTGCAAATTTCTATAAAATTGACCTTAAGGATTCATATGAAATTTCATCAGATAAAGAGGGAAAAATTTCTTACTATATGGAACCTTGTACCTATATGTCAGAAACATATCATTTCTATCTGCGAGCTTTGGATTTAAACGGCAATATGGTTTACAATATGGAGTTTAAAAGTACTACTCAAAAAACTGCAACAAATTATGCCATTACAATTCCAAAAAACACTTTTGCTCCTGGTATTTATGTTCTGGGGGCAGTAAATTATGATGATAATGTGATCAAAGACACTGCAGTTTTAATGGTCAGTGGAACTGCAACAATCACTGCAACCGATTACAGTTCATATTATTACTCAGGTGCTATGACAACTGTTAAAATGACTGATCGGGTAACCGGAAAACCGCTTACTTCATCATACATCACTGCCAAATTCACCAACACCAAAACTAAAAAGACAGTAACCAAGAGTTATCTCTTGAATTCCTACGGTCAGGCTTCTTTCATACCTCCGGTAGGTGTTGGAACATGGACAGTCCAGTACTCTTCAGGAGCTGGATCTATTACTGCAGGTACAGTTCAAAAAACAGTCACCATTACAAGGGGGACTGTAAAAATCAAGGTGTATAAGGTTACAGAATATAAGGGATTCAAAACCAAACTTAAGGCTAAAGTGACAAGCAATGGCAAAAATGTTAATGAGGGCATTGTGACATTCAAAATCAATGGAAAAACCTACAAGGCCAATGTCAAAAACGGTATTGCCACCAAAAAAGTCAAATTGAAAAAGGTGAAAACTTACAAATACTCAGCAAAATATAGTGCAGATAACTTTAATCCTACCAAAAAGGTCAAAGCAAAAGCCGTCCTGAAAAACCGTGTTAAAACCAAGATTGTTGTTAAAAACAAATCAGTTTATACAGGCGAGACCAAAAAGGTTGTTATAAAAGTTCTAACTAAAAGCGGCAAAAAGGTTAAAGACGGTAAACTCAAAATAAGATCTCTTGGAAAAACCACATACTCTCCGGTTAAGAATGGAAAGGTTCTGGCATATGTTTATAGTCTGGGTTTGATGAAGCATTTCAAAGGATTTACCAAAAACGGTGAAAAATACAAAAAGTCAATCACCAATAAGGCCAAAATTAAA
>CACZNW010000036.1 GCA_902782595.1 uncultured Methanobrevibacter sp.
AGAAGCTAAAAAAATGCTCGGAAGGACTCCTGAGGATATTCTTGCAGTAAGACCTTTGAAAAAAGGAGTTATAGAAAATGTTGTACAGGCACAGGCATTACTTATAAAAGCAATGCAGATAGGTATTAATGAAGGTGAAACTGTAGGAAGAATTGTCATCGGTATTCCTGGAGATGCATCTGAAGTTGAGAAAAATGCCGCTGAAGAGATTGGAAGAAAGGCAGGTGCACAAAATATTCTAGTTATTAGTGAAGGATTGGCTGCAGCTATAGGTGCAGGTTTACCTATTGCTGAGCCTAACGGTACTATGGTTGTAGATATTGGTGCAGGCTCAACTGATATTGTAATCATTTCATTAGGTGGAATAAATGATATTGAAACTGTTAGATGTGGTGGGGATGACATTGACAATAAGATAGTGGAACTTGTAGCAGAAAAATACGATGTAGCTATTGGTATTCATGATGCGGAATCTGCAAAAATGGAAGTTGGTATGGTTCATTGTTCCGAACAGCTTGAAAACTTAAGTGTTGAAGTTATTGGAAAATCTCTTGAAACAAACAGGCCTAAAAAAGTGGTTATTGATTCCATGCTTGTTGCAGATGCAGTAGAACCGTTCATGCAACAGATTGTTGATGGTTTGAATGTTATTCTTGAAAGATTATCTCCTGAATTAATGATGGGAGTCTATAACAATGCTGTTGCTGTTGGAGGAAGTTCAAGGCTCCGCGGTATAAAGGAAAGAATCTTTGATGAAATTGGCATACCAATAGAAATTTCTGAAGATCCGATGACTGTTGTTGCAAAAGGTACTGCAATCGTTGCTGCTGAACCTCTTGCTTTAGAACCTGAAGTCCGTCTCAGGGCTATGAAATAAATTTATTTTTATTTCATTTCTATTTTTTTTTATTTTGATTTTTATGGATATTTTAGGTGTTGATGAAGCGGGAAGAGGGTCTGTTTTAGGTCCTATGGTAATTGCGGGAGTTATTGTTCCTGAAAAAATGGAAAAAGTCCTTGAAAGGATGGGCGTTAAGGATTCCAAAAGATTAACCCCAAACAGACGTACAATTCTTTCCCGTAAATTAAAGAAAATGTTCGAATATGATATTATTGTTATTTCTGCCCGTCAAATTGATGAAATGAGGGCAGATGGCATTAATCTTAATGAAATTGAAAAGAATGCAATGGAAGAACTTATTTTAAGATTAAAACCTGAAAAAGCCATTGTCGATGCTGTGGATGTTAAGGCTGAAAGATTTCAGAAAAACCTTCGAAAAGACACAGGTTTTGACATTATTGCTGAGCACAAGGCTGATGATACATATATTCAGGTAAGTGCAGCATCTATTATTGCAAAAGCTGAAAGAGATGCTTATATTGCAGAAATAAATAAGGAATACATAAAATCTGGAGGTATAGGCTCAGGTTATCCTTCAGACCCGACAACCAAAAAGTTCCTCTCAAACTATACTTATGATGAAATGCCTGATTTTGTTAGAAGGTCATGGAATACAGTTGCAAAAATGAAATAATTTTCATGATTTTTTTTAAATAATTTTAAGTATATGAATCAATAAACTATTCTTATAAACGATTTTCAATATAATTTAATTATAGGGATAAAAATGATTGTTGAGTATATTATGCATTTCATTGATGGGATAATGGATATTTTTACTCAGGGGGGAATTATTACATATATTATTCTCTTCATAGGTATTTACGGTCTTATTATTTCATTAAGAAAAATCGCATATCTTAGAGGAATTAGTAAAGTTGATACAACCGAAATTTTCGGTGTTGTAACAGCATCCATGGAAAGAGGCGGTGCTGTTGAAGCTTTAAAGCAGATTAGCGGTTTTAAAAATCCTATTTCTAGAATTATTTCCGAAACTTTAAAAATCGGTTATAAGAATAAAACTGAAGTTGAAGAAAGTATGGAGCAGATTTTCATTGTTGAAGTTGCTAAGATGACTAAAGGTTTGAATACTGTAAAAACCATTATAGAACTTGCTCCGTTTTTAGGTTTGATAGGTACAGTTATAGGTATTTGGATGACTTTCAAATCATTGGGTGTGCATCCGGATACTGCTGCAATGGCGGAAGGTATCTATGTGGCTTTAACAACTACAATCATGGGTCTTTTGGTCGCTATTGTGTTGTTGCCATTGCATACTTATATTCAGGGACTTATAGATGCTGAAATGGATAAAATCGAACTTGCTACAAAAATGACTAACTGGGGATATGCTGTAGTAAAAGTTAGAGTGGATTCTAATGTGGAATGTGCACTTGAAGCTTTACAGGAAGCTGAAGGTGTTGTTAATACTAGATTGATTTCTGATCCTTACGCTAATATTAAGGTTTCTTTTAAGCCAAGTATGTTGGATAAAAGTATTGCAAATATTATTTTAGAGAAATGTAATGTTAATGCTGAAATTACTGAAAGTAAACTGAGACAATAAAAGGTGATTGTAGTGGCTATTGATGTTAAAAAATACAAAAAGAAATTAGATCAAAAACCCTCTATTAATCTTGTTCCTTTCATTGATATTCTTTTTACTATAATGATTTTTTTAGTTGTTACAAGTAATTTTTCAGCTACTGATGTTCAGGCAGACACTGCAGAAGATATTGAAGATGCAGGCGGAAAACCAAATGTCACTGATGTTTCCGGTGACCAGGAATATTATGTAATGCCGGTAGCTAATTTACATAAAGTCACTGTCAATGGTCAGGATCGCTCGGATGCGATTGCAGGCAGTGCCGTAGGGGTACAGGCAAATGTTATTGACCAGGGACAGGTTACTATTAAGCCTGGTGAAATCGTCATTGAGACTCCTCCTGGAGTATCTGCAGATGTGGCGGTACAGCGTCCTGAACTTTAAATATGGAGATATAAAATGTATACTGGGAGAATTTTATCAACTGGAATGAATTGTGACGGTAAACCTTTCGTGGCATACAGGGTATCAAGCAGATCATTTCCAAACAGGAGATGCCTGAAATTTGATAACCGTGCGGCTGTTGTTCCAAAGGAAGGTTTTGAAAAGGATATTTACGAGAATACATATATTACATATAACTGTATTCGTATCGTAAGAGATATGGCCATTGTTTCAAATGGGGCGCACACCGATGTTATAGCAGATAAAATAGGTCTGGGAATGAATATCAAGGATGCAATTGCATATTCACTTCTGACTATGGACTATGAAAAGGATGATTACAACACTCCAAGAATAGCTGCTGTTGTTACATCAACAAATAAAAAGGATGAATATGGATGTTATGTTGGAATAGCCAACGATAAAAAGATATTGGTTGAAGAAGTGCCATATGGGCAGGCAGTATTTATCTCAACATATGGTAGTCAGGTACCTGATCAGGTTAATTTTGAGGCTAAAACTGCCAAGGAAGCTGTAAAATACATATTTGATGAGGGTACTTTTGCAAATTATAAAAAACCGGTCACATCTAGTGCTGCGGTTTTTGATGGAGAATGGACAATAGATGTCTATAATCCATAATTCTTTTTTTTTAAAAGTTTTTAGATGATATTTATGAGTATTGAATTGTTTGGCTTAGAAGGTATTCCCATTGTTGACGGGGATAGTGATATTTCTCAAATCATTAAAGAAGCAATAGAAAAGCAGGGTTGTGGTTTGAATCATGGAGATATTGTTTTAATTGCTGAAACCTTAATTTCAAAAGCGGAAGAAAACTTCATTAAACTGGATGATCTGGCACCTTCAGATTTTGCTGTTAGACTTGCCAATGAATCAGGCAAGGATCCGAGACTGGTTGAAGCTATTTTAAATGAATCCAGTGAAGTTGTACGTATTGGTCCCAATTTTATCATAACCGAAACAAAACACGGTTTTGTATGTGCAAATGCAGGTATTGACGAGTCCAATGTTGGCGATGGTCTTGCCACTCCGATGCCGGGTGATGCCGATAAGTCTGCCCGTGAAATCAGACAGTATCTGGAGGACTGCTTTGATGAGGAGATTGCAGTTATAATCACAGATACTCAGGGTAGAGCTTTCAGATTTGGAGCTGTCGGTACTGCCATAGGATGTTCTGGAATTTCACCAATCTGGAAGCGTGTCGGTGAAAAGGATCTGTATGGTCGTGAACTGGAAACGACTGAAATTGCAACCTGTGATGAACTTGCAGCTGCAGCATCCCTTATAATGGGGCAGGCAGATGAAGGTCTTCCGGTTGTTATTATGCGTGGATTCAATGCTTTTGATACTTTAAGAAACATAGATTCAAACATCAAATCTGTTTTAATGCCTAAAAAAGCAGATGTATTTAGAAAATAGGTGATGGTTATGATTACTGTTTTATCTGGAGGAACTGGTACTCCAAAATTATTACAGGGGCTAAAAGAAATTGTACCTCCTGCGGAATTAAATATTATAGTCAATACACTGGAAAATAATTATTTTTCAGGAGTTTATGTTTCCGCAGACATTGATACTGTATTGTATACGATGTCTGATATGATTAACGAGGAAGTATGGTATGGTGTAAAAGACGACACATTCATTACTCATGAAAGACTCCATGAACTTGGCTGTGGGGAACTTCTTAGAATTGGAGACATAGACCGTGCAACCAAAATACAAAAGACTCAATTAATGGAAAGGTATGGTCTTAAAAAGGCATGCGAAATTCAGGCTGAAAATATGGGAATCGAGTCAAAAATAATTCCAATGAGCGAACAGCAGTCCGATATAAAAATCATCACGGACATCGGAGAGTTGGAATTCCATGATTTTTTAATCAAGTATCAGTCACGGCCTGAGGTGTTAGACATTAAGTTTTCCAATGTTTCTCCAAGCGAAGGGATCATTGAAACAATTGAAAACTCCGATGCGGTAGTTATAGGACCGTCTAATCCTATCACTTCAATTTCACCAATTTTATATCTTGAAGGAGTTCGTGATGCTTTAAAAGATGCTCATGTTATTGCTGTTTCACCAATTATAGGTTCAAATACAGTTTCAGGACCGGCCAATAAATTCATGCAGGCCTTAGGTATAGAAGTTTCTTCAGTTGGTGTTGCATCACTATATCAGGATTTTTTAGATAATATTGTTATAGATGTTAAAGATTATAATTTAAAATCACAATTAAATCAAATAGTTAATAAGGTAACAGTTACAAATACTATAATGAATAATTCATGTGTTAAAAGAGAGTTGGCACAGATTATTATGGATAGTATTCCTTAAAAAAAGAGGCGAATATTAAATGATACAAATGACATTAATACAAATTGATAATTATGGGCCTTGGACAGTTACTCCGAGACCAAGAACTGAATCAGATTTACAAATGCTACAGGCAAGTTTGTTTGCAGATTTAAATAATCATTTTGGAAATAAAAAAGGTTTAGTTTTCTTTACAAGATTCGATAACTTGCTTGCAATTTCAAATGGTTTAAACGAAGAAGACCATTTAAGAATTCAAAGATCAATTAGAAACAGATATCCAATTACTGTAAGTATGGGCGTAGGTGCTGCTGAAACACCTCATGAGGCTCAAAAACTGGCAACAATTGCACTTCAAAATGCAGGAAGTGCGCAGTCAGGTAAAAGAAAAGAGATTTTAGCTGTTGACAGTCTGGTTTCAGAAGAGGACAGTTTCGTTCAGGCAGCACACATTGACATTAACAGCGTCACAGAGACATTAACAGACATTGAATCAGCTTTTGATACAAGTTTTATGGTCAATAAGGCTCAGCATTACCTGATGACTAAATTAATCAAAAAAGGAGCATTACTGTTCTTCATCGGTGGAGATAACTTCATGTCTCCTTGTAACGGTCTCACCGAGCAGGAAATTGAAGATATTA
The DNA here is from genome assembly GCA_902782595.1 of uncultured Methanobrevibacter sp. Taxonomy (GTDB): domain Archaea; phylum Methanobacteriota; class Methanobacteria; order Methanobacteriales; family Methanobacteriaceae; genus Methanocatella. The sequence goes on from CACZNW010000036.1 coordinate 5,870, forward strand.
TGGTCGAAATTGACGAAGAAATCGGTATCAAACTTAAAGCAGGTATTGGCAGAGGTAAAAATGCTGAAGACGCCGCATATATGGCTGACATTGGTCTTGAGGAAATACGTGCACACAACAATGAAATGTGGACATGGGTTGTTGAAAAGGAAGACTAGGAGAATGTCATGTTAAAGGTAGTTGCTCCAATGGCAGGAATAACTGATGCAGAATTTCTAAACAAGGTTATTCCCTATGGTTTTAATGTAGCTACTTTAGGTGGATACAGTTTGGATTTGCCCACTATTGAAGCAAGTAGAAAAATCATCGCCCGTGGAAGACGGGAATTTGATATTCCTATTGATGAAATTGTCACACACATTGAAAACGAGGTCAACTCAATTAAAAAAGTTCACTCCAATGTTAAAGTTTCAGTTAATGTTCGCTCAACAGACCCTCGGCCGATTATTGATGTGGGAAATATTAAAAATTTAGATATTGTTGAAATTAATTGTCATTGCCGTCAAAAAGAAATATTAGACATTGGATGTGGTCAGGAAATGTTGCTTCGCCAGAATTTAGGTGAATTTATTTCTCAGGTCGCTGATAATGTTAAAAGTGAAGTTTCAGTTAAAATCAGAGCAAACATCGAAGGAACAGATACCTTAAAACTGGCAGGTTATATTGAAGACTGCGGTGCTGATTATCTTCATGTTGATGCTATGAAAAAGGGAGTATTCGAAGCGGACTGGGAACTTTTAAGAGAAATTTGTAATAATGTTAATATTAAAGTTATTGGAAACAATTCAGTCAACAGTGCCGAAAATCTTTTAAAAATGATTAACACTGGTGTTGACGGGTTTTCAATAGCTCGTTCACTGATTTCTGGAAAGTTGGATTTTGATATTTACTGATTTTTAAAAATTAAAACAATTGTTATTAGAAAGTATTATTAATAGTTTAAAATAAAAGTTAATTTAATAGGTGATTTCATGGATTTTATAACTCTTAAGAATATTACAAAAACTTTCGATGGTGTTGATGTTCTTAAAGATATTAATTTAAAGATTAATGAAGGAGAGACTTTAGGTATATTGGGACGTAGTGGAAGCGGTAAATCCGTTTTAATTAACATGCTTAGGGGTACTAAAGAATACATGCCTGATGCAGGTAATATTATAATGAATATTGCGGTTTGCCCAGATTGTTTGGCTGTAGAATCCCCATCTCATGCTGGCGAGAAATGTC
>CACZNW010000037.1 GCA_902782595.1 uncultured Methanobrevibacter sp.
ATTTCAGCTATTTTCCATATATCACCATATTTTCACTGCCCAAAGGCCATTCAACAATGATGACATTTTCACCCTTTTTCAACTGCAGAGAAGATTCGTCCAGACTGGATTTGAAATTCACATTAAGGCGTTTATTGGACCCGTCCTTAAGTTTTAATGTCGTGGAAACATGATTATCTGCAATATTCAATTTAATATTCGATTTGGATATGACATTAACCGAATGTCTGGATCCCTGGCCTTCACCGTAGACCTGTTTTACCGCCTGAGCTATCTTTGACAAATCAGAGTTGACATCCAGAGAATCGGAGATGTCCAAAGTATTTTCAACACTCTTTTCAGTTAATGGCAAAGTAAAAACCACAAGCAGTATCAGGGATATTGCAAGTATAAGCAGATATTCCAAAGCGACCTGCCCCCTATCATCCTTAATCATTTATATCACCAGAACCAGATTTTTTGTAAAAAGCATCATAATATCACCGTAAAATACAGCAATCAGCAAACCTACAAAAATTGCAGGAGTGTAGGGATATGATAATTTTACTGATATTTTATCTGAAATAAAACCCTGAGCACTCATAACTTTAATCAGATACATTTCATCCTTCGTTATCCCCCCTGCACTCATAGATTTGAAATAATATTTGCATCCTTCATCATTGTTTTCATAAACACATAAATTACCATCAAGTTCATTGATCAGTTCAATGATGTGTTCATCGTCAAAATAATACTCATTTACAATGCTGCCTTCCTTTAAATCCTTAACCGGAATTGACTTGTTTAAACTGGAATGTATCATATTTCTTAAATTTTGAATATTCAATAAATTCAAAAGAAAAACTGGATTATTCTTGTATAAATCATTTTTAATTATTAAACGAACCACAAATATTAGTAAAAATGGAAATGAAACCAGTATGCTATTTACCACAACGCTGAATGAAAAGGGATAGATTGACAGCTGGGGAAAAATATTCAAAAAGTCAATATTTAAACCAAATGGTATTACTGTCGCAATGGAAGTAAACAGTCTTACATCACCACCACCCCACATTTTCAACATCCATAACAGATAAGTTATAGTATATGTGATAACCATCGAAATAATTGAAGCCAGAATAAATTTAATGTTATTTGAAATCAGTGATAAAATAAGATTTGATATCAGTCCAAAAAACATCAGAGAATATGTTAACCAGTTGGGAACATAACCCTCCTTAACATCACATACTGATGCATAGACAGAAAACAATATTGTAATAAGTATTTGAATCAAAAATATAGCACTAAAATTCATAGTACTATTATTTGAATTCATAATATATTAATTAGATAGAAATTAACCTCGTTAAATTGCTTTTAACTTGTTAAATTGTATTGAAAATGAAAAAAATTAATTTTTAGAAAACTCGTAAGCAGCTTCTAAAAATGATTTGAATAACGGATGCGGTCTGTTAGGCCTTGATTTGAATTCCGGATGGAACTGACATCCTATAGCCCAAGGATGATTTGGCAGCTCAACAATTTCCACTAAAAAGTCATCAGGACTGGTTCCTGAAATTATCAAACCCTTATCCTGCAGATCCTGCCTGTAATCATTGTTGAATTCATATCTGTGCCTGTGACGTTCTTCAATATCAGTTTCACCATAGGCATCATATGTTTTAGTTCCCTCAATGATTTTACAGTCATAGGAACCTAAACGCATAGTTCCGCCCATGTTTTTGATTTTCTTCTGCTCCTCCATCATGTCAATGACCGGATATTTCAAATCATCGTCAAATTCGGAACTGTTGGCATCAGGATAACCATTTCTTCTTGCAAACTGAGTTACCATGGACTGCATTCCAAGACATATTCCGAATAAAGGCACATTGTTTTCAATTGCATAATCAATGGCATCAAGTTTACCTTCAAAACCACGTTCCCCGAAACCTCCCGGAATCAGAATACCATCGAAATCCTTTAAAGCATCTGAGTCCAGCTCTTCAACATCAGAACTTAAATATCGGATGTTGGCTTTAACGCCTATACTGGCTGCCGCATGAAGGAGGGATTCACGGATGCTGATATATGAATCTTCAAGTTCAACATATTTACCGACGATACCTATGGTTACCTGAGGGTCTGTTATTCTTAGGGATTCGACAATTTCAGCCCAGTCATCCAGTTTTGATGAATCGGCTTCAACGTTCAATCCTATTCTGTTGACAATAAGCTCACCGATACTGCGCTCTTCCAGAACCAGAGGAACTTCATAAATTGTTCCGGCATCAGGAGTGTTAACAACAGCGCTGGCATCAACATCACAGAAATGGGCCACTTTTGCAAGCAGTCCGTCATCGATGTGAACCTGTGATCTGCACACAATAACGTCAGGATTAATACCGACACTTCTCAGTTCCTTTGTAGAGTGTTGGGTCGGTTTGGTTTTGAATTCACCGGCTGCATTCAGGTAGGGAATAAAAGTAACATGGACAAACATGACATTTTCTCGGCCTTCCTCATTTCTGAGTTGTCTTAATGCTTCAAGGAAAGGTTGGCTTTCAATATCTCCGACAGTACCACCGAGTTCAACTAAAACCACGTCATAATCATCACTTTCAGAATTTGCCCTAATCATTTCTTTAATACGATTGGTAATGTGAGGAATAACCTGTACACATTCTCCAAGATATCCTCCCTGTCTTTCTTTAGCAATAACTGATTCATAGACTTTACCGGTTGTAATATTAGCTATTCCATCAAGTTCAACATCAAGAAATCTTTCATAGTGACCGAGATCCAAATCGGTTTCCATACCATCATGAGTAACGAACACTTCACCGTGCTGATATGGATTGAGTGTTCCGGAATCCCAGTTTAAATAAGGGTCTATTTTAATAGCTGAAACTTTTAAACCATAAGACCTTAAAATTCTACCCATAGAAGCAGATGTTATACCTTTACCTATGGAACTAACTACCCCACCAGTTATAATAATATATTTTGTCAGATAAATCCTCTCCTTAAAATTTACATTTATAACTTTGATTGTCATAATATATAAAAATTTTAATTACATTTCAAAATCAATAAAGTTAATAGGTTGAAATATTATAGTTTAATTATGAAAAAGGTGATAGAATGATTATTGTTAATGCAAAATTACCCGTGAAAAAAGAAAAAAACGATGAAGTAATTAAACAGGCCGAAGCACTGATAAATGCATCAAGAACACACGAAGGAAATATTTCATATAACCTGTACAGGGATGTGTTAGATGATTCACTGGTCTTTGTTGAAAAATGGGAAAGCAGTGAAGCACTTGATGCTCATATGAAAACACCTGAATTTGTAGAATTCAGCGAAAATATTGAAGATTTTTTAACTGGTGAAATGGAAATTGCAATAATTGCCGGTGATGAAATTAATTAAATTTCTCACCTGCTGTTTTTCCAGTAATACAGTTTATTTTCAGTTTCCATTGATGTTTCATCAAACTGAAATTCTCCGCTGTCACCATAATTAGCAAAACTTTGGGACTGTACAAATTCAAAACAGGTATCGTCAGGGTCTGTCTGTCCGTTTCCCTTTCTGCAATACATTCCATAGGCACTGCCATATGGACTTACGTTCCAGTATGTACAGTTCAGACAGATTTCCTCACCATTGTCAACCATCGAATCGTAGTCCGGCTCATCGCAATAATTATCTGAACTTATATCTCTGCTATAGACAGCATTTTCCTTATCAACTGACATACCGCATTCATAACAGTAGTATCGCTCACAAAGGTCTCCCAATTCACTGCCGCAGGTTGGACATTTGGCAGTTATTACCTCATCTTCATCAAATACCCCTGCACCACAGTCCGGACACATATAACCTCCAATTACTTCACTTAACATTGCCCCACATTTCGGACATAACTTCATGAAATCACCTCATCAATGTTTTAATGAATTCCTTGATATATTTATCACAGAATTCCCATGTATGTTCACCTTCAGCTTCAATAAATGTGGCGTCAATGTTTTTATCTTTTAAGAATTTATAAAAATCGGCACTTTTTTCAAACAGAAAATCATCTCTGCCGCATGCAATGTAAATATCAGGAACATCATGACAGTTTTCAACAAGATGCCTCGGGTCTGCATCCGAGCCTTTAACTTCATCAAGATTGCCGAAAACAGATTCATAGAAATCCCTTGAATGCAGCACATTATTGTCATCGGCATAATCAACAATGTCATCAGTAATCAGGGCTGGGGAAATCATACCTATTTTTGAGAAGTTTTGCGAGTATTTCAAACCGTTTCTGACAGCTCCATATCCTCCCATTGAAAATCCGGCAATGAATGTATCTTCTCTTTTATCAGATAATGGAAAGATGTTTCTTGTAATGTCCAGCAATTCCTTACCGACATATTGTCCATAATATGCGTGAGATTTGGGATTGTCAACATAAAAGCTATTTTCACCGCATGGAATTACAATAGCTATTCCATTATCTTCCGCAAATTTCTGAATGGAAGTATTTGCCAGGAATATGTCGTCACTGCCGTACAAACCGTGAAGCAGGTATAATGTCTTATAAGGTTTGGGAATTATTTCCTCTGTGTCCTGTAGAAAATGAATATTATCGGCAGGCAATATTACACTAACTGATGTGCGTCTCTGCAAACTTTTACACTTTATATCTCCTCTAAACAGTACCATCGAATCACCTCATGTCCATAATTTTGTAACAAACATCGGAATTGAATCATCTGATTTTTCAAATCCGCAATATTCATAGAATCTGGCTTCATCATCATATGCAACCACTACAATACGCATATAGTCATTATAATGATTTTTAACTCTTGTAACTAGTTCCTTTCCAATTCCCTTCAGCTGATAGTCCGGATGAACCAGGAGATAATGGACATAGGCGTTCATTATTCCATCATCCATCACGCAAATCATTCCTACAAGATTATCCCCGTCCCATGCGGAGTAAACTGTTTTGAAGTTTTTCATTGCTATTACCAGTTTTTCCGGGAAATGCCCCGAAGACCATCCAACTGATAAAAACAAATCCTCAAGTTGTTTTTTACTAAATACATGTGTATTTTTATATGTTATTTTAACTCTAATCTAAACCACCCTATATTCTGTCCATTTATTTGAAAAATATCTGTAAATGTAAATTCCCGCCCTCACATACCAGTCAATGAACATTGCAATCCATGTTCCAAACACTCCGATTCCCATCCAGTCAGCTATAACATATGAAAGAGCAATTCTGCATACGAACATGACCGCCAAACTAATATACATTACTGATTTTGAATCTCCCGCACCTCTGAATGTGGAGGGTAGAGTAAATGATAAAGGCCAGATGATTATTGCAAAAATTCCATGCCAAATCACCATTTCTGCCGTCATCGAAGCGGTATGGGCAGATAAATTGTACATGCCAAGAATGAACGGTAAAGCCAGAAAGATTATCAGATTAATGATGACATGTGAAATCACAACAACTACCAGCATTTTTTTGTTGTAGTATCTTGCCTGCCCGTAATCGTCTGCTCCTACACAATTTGAAATTACGGCAGTTAACCCCAGGTTAATTGCAAAACCCGGTAAAACCGAAAATATTCCAATTGAATAACCAACAGAGTTTGCGGCAATTGCCATTGTTCCAAATGTAGAAACAAGACTGAGGACCAATACCCTTCCCAGTTGAAAAAGTCCGTTTTCAATACCATATGGAATGCCGACCTTCAACACTTTTTTAAGCATGTTAAAGTCAAATTTATGCCTGAAAGTTCTTTTAATATGCAGTTTGTAATCCTCATCGACAACAAAGTACAATATCAGAATTGCCGACAATGCTCTTGCAATTACAGTGGGAATTGCCACTCCGCTAACATCCCATCCCAGCCAATAGATGCAAATCGCATTGCCTATAATATTTAAAACATCACAGACAAGCAGAATCTTCATTGGAAGTGATGCATTATTGGTTGTTCTAAATATTGCCGCACCAGCATTATATATGGCTAAAAACGGAATTGACAATGCAACAATGTATAAATAAACATCAGCATTTGCCCAGACATCAGGTTCAATCTGTCCGAACAGCAAACCGATGATAAACTGCCTTAAAACGATTACGAAAATCATTAAAACTGTTGATAAAATTGCTGAAAACCAGACAAGTTGGGTTGCTGAATTTTGAGCCTTTTTGATTTGTTTGTCTCCAAGGTATTGTCCTGCAACAACAGCTCCTCCCGTTGCAAGAGCCGAAAATGAAAAAATAAGAAGCTGAACTAAAAAATCAACAAGAGAAACTCCTGAAATTGCTGCTTCACCAAGTGATGCCACCATTACCGAATCGGCAAATCCGACAAAAAACTCCAAAGAATATTCTATTAGAATTGGAATAAACAATGCAAGCAATGCCTTATTTGAATATAGATAATTTTCGGGAGTTTTAAAAACGTTCATATATAGACACATATTATATTATAGTGCAAAGAATTTCAAAATCGTGTGAAAATTAAATCAATTGCTTTAGAAAACTGATGAAATATTTAAAAGGTAAAAGAATACCTTTTATAAATTATTTTCATCGGATAAAGTTTGTGCGAGGTTTAGGTTCTTCTGTTACAGTTAAACCTTCCTTTTTACCCGCTTCAAGACATTTTAAGAAAAATGCCATATTATGACCCAGCTGTCTCATAGTGCCCAGTCCCTCTTCATCCTGCATTACTTCATCGGGAGTGTTTCCATGAACCATGTTCCAGTAAAAAGATGAGATTACGGGCATTTGGCTAATTCCCAAATACTTGATTAACTGGTCATAAGTTGCGGTTGTACCGCCACGCCTTGCCGAACATATTACCGCACCGGGTTTATGTTTAAATGCATCTCCACCGCAGCCATGAGAGTTTGAGTAAAATGCCCTGTCTAAAAATGATGTCATAGATCCGTTTGCACTGGCATAGTATACCGGTGAGCCGAATACGAATGCATCTGCATCGTATGCCTTTTTGACAAATTCGTTTACTACATCATTGTCAAATGTGCATTTACCCAATTCAGCGCATTTTCCACAGGCAATGCAACCGATTATCGGTTTTGTTTTAATCCAGAATATTTCAGTTTCAATATCATAGTCTTTTAGAGTTTTTGCAACTTCACTTAAAGCTGTATAGGTGCAGCCTTCCTTATTTGGACTTCCGTTTACCAGCAATACTTTCATTTAATAATCTCCCTCGATTAATCTTTGAATTAGGAAATGTCCTTTTTTGAATTCAAGTGAACCTTTTTTAACTCCTTCCTCGTCGAATGATTCGCATTCATCGCCTTTGCAGGCTGAATCGTAAATTACCAGAGGCACATCATCACGAGTATGTGTTCCAACGCTGATTGGTGTTGGATGATCAGGCAGTATTGCGGCTCTAAATTCTCCGTCCCTTAAACTTTCGATGATTGGTCCGACAATAAACTCATCGATTCTTTCAATAGCTTTCACTTTTTCTTCTGTATTTTGAGCATGGCCCGCTTCATCGGGAGCTTCAATGTGGATTAACAGTAAATCAGTTTGCTTTAAAGCTTCAATACCATATTCTCCTTTGGCTTTATAATCTGTGTCAAAGTATCCTGTGGCTCCCGGAACATTGATGATATTCATTCCGGCAAAGTTTCCAATACCCTTGAGCAAGTCGACGCCTGTTATTACAGAAGCTGTGATTCCATAAGTTTCTTTAAAGTTAGGCAGGCTAGGAGTTACGCCCTGTCCCCATAACCATATCATATTTGCAGGTATTTCTCTTTTTTTGTTAATTTCATGATCTTTAAGATATTCTCTTGCTTCAAACATTATATTTTGAATTTCCTGAGCCAGCTCACAATCCCCGAACAAGTTGTCCATCAATTTCTCGCCGGAAATGTCATGGGGAGGCATTGTTTTAATGCCTGACAATATTTCAGCATCTTTTATGCTGTCACATGAGTATACAAACAGATGCCTGTAGCTTACGCCTGTGTAGAATTTGCCTCTGAAATCAGGATATTTTTCATGAAAATATTCATTTAAGCCTTTCATCAATTCGTCCGCTTCTTCAGTTGAAATGTGGCCTGCATTGAAATCGTCCATTTCATCATTTTCACTGTAAATAGTGTTGCATCTAAATATTACGTCACATGGAGTTGTAGGAATTCCTTCACTACCTGCTTCAAGAGGGCCACGACCGGTATAGTAGTCAGCGGGATTGTATCCGAAAATACTCATATTTGCAACGTCAGATCCCGGAGTGTACTGTTCGGGAACATTATTTGTAAACCCGCCAAATCCTCCACGAGCCAATTTATCAATGTTGGGAGTATTGGCTACCATCAATGGAGTTTTACCGTTTAATTCATCAACCGGATAATCACTGGAACCGTCTGGGATAAAAATTACATATTTCATATTATCAAAAAAAGTATAATGAAATTAGTATTTATTTTTTAAAATACTAATTAAATCGGTCAACATTGCAGAAGCAGTTTCAAGAGAACCCGCTCCGAGTCCTATTACAGATACCTCATCGGCCAGATCAGTCTGAATTGTAGCCATGTTTAAAGTTCCACTTACATCATATGAGCTTCCCCTTTTAACCAGACGAGGAGATACCTGCAGATTGTCGGGAGATACTTCAGCTATTAACTTGATTAAATAATCATCTTTTTTAGCCAGTTCAATGGCTTCGGAATTGATTTTTGAAATACCTTCAACTTTAACATCACTGTAAGTTGCATCAATTCCCAAAAGGGAGTTGGCCAAAATAACTGTTTTACAAGCTGCATCAATACCTTCAACATCCTGAGTCGGGTCAGTCTCGGCAATACCCAATTCTTGAGATTCTTTTAAAATAACATCATATTCTGAACCTTCAGAAGTCATTCTTGATAAAATATAATTGGTAGTACCGTTCAGGATACCTTTAATGGATATTATCTTGCAGGATGCAAGTGTATCTTTTGTGAAATTAATAATCGGCATGGACCCACCTACACTGGCTTCGTATTTAAATTCAACACCTGCTTCCTCGGCAGCGCCAACCACTTCTTTGAATTTTAAAGCAAGATGTCCTTTGTTTGAGGTCACTACATCCTTTCCCTGTTCAAATGCCTTCAGTGTTAAGGAAAATGCCGGCTCTGCATCAATGATATTTGTAGGAGTTGCTTCAATAAGACAATCATATTCAACAGCATCTAAAACATCCGCACCATTCAAATCAGATCCGAATTCCGGATATTGTGATAATTTTCCTTTCTCCTTTTTAGTTTCAACAAGTAATTTTTCATCCAGTCCGTCCTGGGAAATTGCGGATGAAGATGAATCGGCTGCACCAACAACTTTTACATTAACACCTGTTTTATCTTTAATTAAATCCTTTTTCATGGAAATGGCATTGGCAACACCCTGGCCGACTGAACCAAATCCCATGATAATGACTTTGCATTCATCCATAATAATCACTTAAACTTCATTAATTACTAATAATTCCTTTTCTTCGGCAATTTCTGCAATTCTATTAAATACTACCTGTTTTCTACCGATACCTGCTTCTATATTGATTAGTGCTGTGGATTTTTCTTCACCATTTAACTTAATATCAAATGCCACTATTACAACATCATCAAGTTCATTGATTCTGTCCATGGTGTCCCTTAAATCCTGATCTACAATATGCCCAAATAGGATAGTAGTGATTTTTTCCTTTAAAACTACACCATCCATTTCAATAATGCTAAATCCCAGCCCTTCATATCTGTTAACTATTTTTTTAAGGTCTTCGTGTTCACCTTCAATAGTTAATTGAACTGGAACATTACCATTTTCATTCTTGTAATCTCTTTTATGAATAACAGTTACCAAATTAGCACCGAAGACACTTATCGGTTCCAATGCCTTAACCAACTGTCCCGGAGAATCTAAAAGTTCTAGAACCAAGTCTATCTTCATATAAATCCCTCCTTAATTTGTCCAATCTGCTCTTTTTACTATAAGATTTCCATCTTTATCAATATTGGCATTTCTTAATATTTTTTCTGGATTTTTCTCATGAGATTCATCTTCACGGGTTAAGTTTAAATTATCAGTAATATACCAGGTTTCATCTGAATCCGGAATGTCTTCTAAAATCTTTGAAAATTTTTCTATAATGTCTTCTGCATCTTTTTCGATTGTCATAAATATAAACTCCTATTAATTAATAATATAATTAATTATGTTTCTCAATATTAATAAAGTTAAAGAATTCTACCAACATTTTCATTTGAGGTATTAAATGAATTTCCATTCCGTATAAACACAATTTCTATCAGTATAAGTCAAAATTGCTTTAAGTTTGGAAAATTGCTTTGAAATGAAACTAAACATTTATATTAAATGAAATCTAAAGTAATAACAATCACCACTAATGTGGATTTAGAAAATATTAATTGAGGAGTTCATATGAGTGAAATAAACAATCTCATGTATTTTTTAAATTCTATTAAAGACCATTACCATTTGAGGATGAAAATGATTTTAGAAAGAAAATCAGTGAAAATAAAGACTTCAGGATTAAAGTCCAAAAATTAGTCTATCTGTCAAAATATTTTGGATGGAACAATCCATTTATTTTTACATCAGCTGAAAGAAGACCATATTCTGTTGAATTGAAACAAGCATATTCCATGCCAAATCTTTTTGACAATGCTTCAGAAAAGATAGAGGGATTTGATTTATCTGCGATTCGAGATTTCACAACAAATAAAAATTTGTTATTTATTGAAGCGAGCGCCACAATACTTTATGAATTTAAAGATAACATTTCAGAAAACGATTGTATAACTTCAATACACACATTAAAAAACCATATCACATCGAAGATTATTAGTGAAGCATATATGGATTTAGATTATTTGGAAGAAATATTTAATCAATTCCAAGACTTTGTAAGCAAAGAACATAATATAATTAAAAGAATTGATGATGATGACTTTGATGAAACATTATTCTATTAATGAGGTTTTAATATGAAAAGACTTGAAAATAAACCATTTACCATTTTTGATGCATAAATTATTATATACTACTGTTTTCTATTTAAAAATCATAGAATTCTAGAGTTAACAAATAAAACAAGAAAATTAACCACTTTTTTAATTAAAACAATGTGCAAATTGTTGTTCCAGAATCTATTATTCGTGAAATTCAAATTAAAGGATTTGGTGAAATTATTTCAAATTACACTTCTTCAAAATCACCTATTCAAATCATAGGATTAACAAGAAGCCCAACATTAGGATTCAAATACCGCTTGAAAACTAAAATTGAAGAAAATTTCAACAATATGATTAATAGCAACTGGTTTGAAGTAAGACCTCATTTTCCTTCAGAAGCTTAATTGATGATATTATTGACTTCTTTAAAAACATCAATGATAAATCCAAATTGAATGAGTTTCTAAATATAAAGGGAAGAAATGACCCCATACCTTCCAGAACAGATATGGAACTAATTGCTTTTTCAAAAGATATTTCCTCACCAATCATTTCTAATGATTACGACATTACATTTTTTGCAGAGGAACTGTTTAAAGAAAATTTGTCAGATGATATATTCCCTTAAAGAACTGGACATCTACAACAATTAATTAATCCAGATATTGAGAAAGATCTGTATCTTTAATAATCTTTTTTCTCAATATTTTATCAATACCTGTCCCATATTGTGCCGCTTTTTTAGGCCTATAGGCTATTTCATAGTTAAGACCCTCTTCAAAAGCGATTTTTCTCAATATGCTTTTGCGCATGTCATCATGCATTGAAACTATCTTTTTGTTATCCTGAATATTCAATACCAGTTCAACAAGTTTTTTATCCAAAAATGGCAGTCTTAACTCCACACTGTTAAGCATTGAGCATGCGTCATCCCTTTCTAGGTTAACATGGTACATGTTTGACATGTCAACCCTCAAATCATAATTTAAAGTTCCATTTACAAAACTCTCAAGATAACGTTTATATCCTCCAAACAGTTCATCAGCACCCTGTCCGGAAATAGCTACTTTAATGCCGTCTTCAGCCACCATTTTTGTTGCAAAATATGTTGTAAGCCCCACTCCAACTTTCATTAAATTGTCATCTCCAATTGCACTTACCACATCTGGAAGAGCACGGCGAACTGCATCTTCGGTTACCTCAAAGATTTTTAAATCAAGATTCAAGAATTTTGATGCATATATTGCGGCTTCCACATCTTTTGAGCCTTCAGCGCCTACTGCATAAAGTGTTATATTCAATGGAACATTTTGTGAAATTTCACTTAAAAGCAATGCAAGATATGAACTGTCAATACCTCCCGAAAATATTACACCTACATCACTTAATCCTTCAACTCTTTTGGACACACTTAACTTTAACATCTTATCTATCTTGGCTACATCGCCTTCAAAGACTTTTTCATATATTGCCTGTGCCGGAGCTATATCCTGCCAGTTAAACAGTATATGTTCGGGTTTTAAAGTTCTGATTTCATCAAAACCGGCTTTCTTCAGGGACTGTTTGGATGATGCGAATCCATTTAAATCATCTCTGCATCCGTAGAATAGTGGTTTGACTCCCAACGGGTCACGTGCAAGTGCCAGATTTTGCCCGTCCCATAAAGCAAATGCATAATCGCCATCAATCAATCTTGTTGCCATTTTAATAGCTTTAACCAAATCTCCGTTATCATAAAAGTCAATCAGGTAAAGTAAAGCTTCCGCATCGGATAAAATTTCCTTTTCAACACCTACCTTTGAAAGCAGGTTTGTTATTGTTTTAAAATTATATATTTCACCGTTGAAAACCAAAGTGAGATTTTCATTGCTTACCGGCTGGGGCTGTGAAATCCTATCATTTGAATCATAAATTGAAAGCAGATTGTGGCCAAATGCTATCGGATAAATATTATCATCACTGAATTCATCAAGGTCAATGTCAGTGTAGAGATTATCTAAAAGAATGCCCGATGAATCCGGACCTCTATTTTTAGAGACCCTTAACATTTCAACAATATCCTGTGCTTTAACTTTACCCTGTAAACCTACTATTGAACACATGGTATAAGGTATGAAATTAATAATACTTAAAATTTAAAAAAAGTTAATGAAATGGACCGGTTAATCCCCCGCCCATCTTTTTAATTTTGGAAATACTTCGCTCATCATTGCACCGGCTTCAGCTTTATCGATGTCGGGATGGAATTCACACATTTTTTCGATGCAGAAGTTCATCATTTCATCCATTGACATGTCTGAAGTGAATTCACCATCTTTAAAACAGTACATGCAGTAATCCTCATTTTTAGATCCGTCGGCATTTGTTCCAAAGAGTTCATCGCTCATGGGCATTGCACATGATTGGCAGAATTTTTGATTCTCATAATTCTCATTCAAAATTATCACATCCAGTATATTATTCTTTACAATTAAATATTTAAATTTTATTGGGAACTGAAAACTAAAGTGTCACGTCGGTTTTTGTAAAGTAGAGATATGAAACAAATAATCCCACTAGAAAAGTGGCTAGAATAATGCCGTAAGACAGCGTGATGCTGGTGCCGTATCCCGCTATTTCTCCGGATGCAATCAGATACGGACAAACCCATGGCACATAGGGTGCCCAGCTTTGACCGTATACCATCAGATTAACCAGTGCCAGTCCAGCCCCACCTATCATTGCAGGAACCATATTTGTAACGAATAGAGAAATGAATACAAATGGAGAGAATGTTAAAAACAAAAGTACATTTGCAAACAGAAGCTGTGCAAAACTGTAAATAAACACTTTTAAGCTGAACCCGTCAAGTCCTGCAGCAAAACCAAATATAAGTGTTGACAGGCTTGTAACCACTGTTAAAATCATTATCCATATTAAAAACATGACATATTTGCTTAATATGAATTTTCCTCTTGACACCGGAATGGTCAGCATTGTTTTTAGAGTATGTTCGTTGTATTCTCTTCCAAATAGATATGACATTATTACTGCAAAGATAAGAACTGCAAATAATGCTGACATATACATGTTAACATTGGTGAACAACACTTTAAATGTGTTTCCCTCTCCGAATGCAGAAACCGCAATAAACATCAATAATGGAGGTAGGATTGCCCCCACCAGGCTCAACAGAAATATTCTTGATCGTTTAAGTTTTAAAAATTCCATCTGAATGAAAGTCAACATATTATCACCCAATATTATTGTACAAATCTTGTGAAATATTCCTCTAAATTTTCTTCACATAGATTTACCTTTTTAACATTTATTCCTTCCTTAACAAACATTGCATTGAATCTGTCCCTCATATCCAGATGAGTGTGGAGAAAAATTTTTTCACCTCTGAAGGTAAAATCCTCATTTTCATTAAGTTGCAGTCTTTTAAGAATTTCAACAGCCAGATCAGTGTCGGATACTTCAAATTCCACATACTTATTTAATCTGTTGAATAGTTCTTCCCTTGATATTTCTTCGATTAGAACTCCGCCATCCATAAATCCAATGACATCGGCAAGATTTTCTATTTCGCTTAAAATATGTGATGAAATCAGTATTGTTATTCCGAATTCATGGGACAGTCTTTTAAGCAGTGCCCTGATTTCTTTAATTCCGAAGGGGTCAAGGCCATTGATTGGTTCATCCAAAATCAGCAATTCGGGATTATGCATAATAGCCGCCGCTATTGCCAGCCGCTGCTTCATACCTAATGAAAAATTCCCAAATTTTTTTGAACCCACAGAAGTCAAGTTGACAATTTCAAGGACTGAATTGATATTTCGGGGATTGTAATTGCCCCTCAGTTTTCCAATGATTTTTAAGTTTTCATATGCAGTTAGATTTTCGTAAAACCCTGGGGTTTCAATGATTGAACCTATTTTGGGATAAATTTCCTTAGAATATTTTTTAGGGTCTTTTCCAAAAATAACCACCTCACCATCACTTGGATATGTGAGATTTAAAAGCATGCACATTGTTGTGGTTTTTCCAGCTCCGTTTTTACCTAAAAGCCCGTAAATTTTGCCTTTTTCAACATGCATACTGACTGAATCTACAGCCCTTTTTTTGGAATATATTTTTGATAAATCTTTTGTTTCAATAACATAGTCTACCATGAAAAATCTCTCCTGATAACTTGAAAAAAGAAAAAACGGAATGTTTAAAACATTCCACTATTTAAGTGATTGCCTGTATATGGATCCGCATACTCTGGCAAAGAATATGCTTCCATAGGAAGATATGAATAATCCCTCAATTATTCCAACAAATATTGATACAATCATTACCTGACTGAATGCCATTGTGAAAAGTAGCGTTAGAAAACCAAGTACAAACTCGGCGGCAATCATTATAATCACGGATACTATTAATGTAAATAGGATTATTCCAATATATTTAACCCATCCAAGACCAGATATTTTATTCAATACATCTTTAAAGTCAAATGCCTTTTTAAGACTGTTATTTGCTATCATATTGTTTAATGCCATAATCTGGAGGAAAAATGCAATTACAAACAGGATACCTGAAATCAATACTAAAATGTAATATTGATATGACTGAAAAGACATCAACATTAACCCGGTTATAAGTAAAACACCCGGAATGAGATTATATCCCAAACCTACGATGAAAAATTTAATTCCCTTAACAAAAATGTTCAGTATGTCCCTGAATCCTGGAAGGTCTTCCCTTTTGTTTATTGAAAAACTTATTAAATCATACTGATATCCCATAATGAATATGGATACGATAAAGCAAATTATAGCCAAACAGGCAATTGTATAAATATCTCCTGCAGGCAAATTTAAGGCCAGCACTTCTCCTTGCCTATTGGCATATAGGATAATTTCTGTTGATTTGCTGCCGAATGCCAGAGACAGCAGATTGAATATTGTGAAAAAAACTCCGAATCCCAAAAGTTTTTTAATGTCATTGAAGGGATATTTCAATCCTTCAACGACACAGTCAGTAATGCTTGCCATTAGCCCACCTCATATCTGCATTGTATATAACAGTCCGATTGATCTTGAATTGAATATGCTTAAGTATGGTCCGACAATAAACATTGACACCAGCGCATTAACAATTATGCCTATGGTGAATATTCCGCCAGCCACATTGGAACCGAACACGAATCCGGATAATCCGAATACTGTAAATATTAATCCAATGATTGTAATTACAACAAATGAAATGACAATTGTTATGATTATTAATCCCAGATAGGTTGCAATGCACTTAAACCACCCTATTTCATCGATTGCCTCTTTAATTTCACTTAATGCAAATGCCTTTGAAAATGCTCCATCGTGATATGCCATATGACACAGTCCCATTTGAGTCATCATGCATGCAACCACACCTACAACAAATGTGATTGCACATCCGATAAACAGCACTGCAGCTGATGCTGTACCGTTTAAATTTCCTGAAACAAGTAAAAAAATCATGAATAATATTACCGGCACAATCAAATAAACAATTTCAACAATTACAACTTTTATGCCGTCAACAAACATTTCAATTATACCATCAAAATTCGGCAACGGGTCATTTCCGTTTATCACACCATGTACCGCCTGATGGATTACTCTATAATTATATCCGGTAACTAGGAAAACTGGTATCATCAAGAAGCTGAACAAACACATTATACCCAATATCACCAGTGTTTTCCAGTCCTTTGCTGAATACTCCAATGCATCCTTATATATGTCTAAAATCATTTTTTATCACCTAATAATAGTCATCGTCGAAGATAAATATTTCTTCCATAACAAAGTATTTTTCTCGATCTCCTTTAAACATCATTTTATTAAAAACCTGAGTTATTTCATATGCTAAAAATAAAGATGGATTATATCTGCCATTTTCCAGTGCGTTAATGGTTTGTCGGGTGACTCCAACTTTATCCCCAAGTTCTTTTTGACTCATTTTGAGTTCCTGTCTTAAATATTTAATCATGGTTCTCATAATAACCCACAACTATATCCATTTTGCAAAAAGTATTTAAGTACTCAAGCAATTATGTCAAAATATAATTACTTATGTTAATGTTATATTACATAGTATATAAACTTAACTGTTTATATTAATATTAATTTATAGCAGTTAAAACAATAAAAACTAAATATTTAACAATATTTTAAAAAAATACAATAGTATAAAAGTATATTAAAATAAAAAACTACATATAATAGAATATATTATAAATAAAGTTATAATATATTAAATTAAAAAAACAAAACATTTAAATAATGAGTAATACATCTTTAACAAATGTAATCTAATTATAACTCATGATTCAAACCGAAAAATTAATCCCTGAGAATACTGTCTTTAAAGTGATTAATCAGCAATGCGCCACCGATACCAATGATAGCACCTGCCAGAACATCTCCAGGATAATGCACTCCCACATACATTCTGGAAAATGGAACAATAAGTGCAAATATAATTAAAAGAACATTAATCAACTTATAATGCCTTTCAGCCAACTGCTTCATATTCAATATGAAAAATGTCACAACTGAAAATGTGGAAGTAGTATGTCCTGACGGGAATGACAGAGGATCTGCTTCTTCAATCAGCAAACGCAAATTGTCCAAACTTACAAAAGGCCTTGGTTCATTAACTATATGTTTCAAAACAGCAGCCACCAGATCAGAACATAAAAATGCAATCAGTGCCAGAATCCCCAGCCTTTTAAGAGTCTTTTTCTTTTTTATATGGGCATATACTATAATGCATATCAGCACCACAGCCAGAAATTTAAACCCCCCGAAATGAGTCACTACAGGCATGACACTATCGAAAAGAGGATTTTGCAGATTATGATTGAAAATATAAAACAGGTAAACATTAATGTTCATATCATACACCTCAAAAGAATGGTACAAGCGAATAAACGCCAATCAAAATTATCACAGTCAAAATTACAATAGCTCCAAGAGGAACCTTTTTCCAGGCAAGACCTGCCGCCACGACAGCTCCTATCAGACCTATATACCATAACTGATTATCAACAGTCAATACCCCCGGACATATTAATGCTGCAAGAGCAGTGTAGGGGATTAAATTTAGGAATTTTTCTGCTTTTGGGGGAAAGTCCAATTTGTCAATGAATAATGCCGGAATCAGTCTGGGGATAAACGTTACAACAGCACATCCCAAAATAACAAGCATAATATAATCCATTAATCATCACTCCCCATGAGATATTTATCATCGACGATGTACATTCCAATTCCCGCTCCGGCCAAAGTCGATACTATTAAAGACCAGTTGCCTAAAAACTGACTTAATACAATGTTTAAAATCGCAGTTATTAATACAAGAATGGCTATTTGTCTGTTTTCCTTAACTGCAGGTGTTAAAATGGCTACAAATAATGCATATAATGAAATGTTGAAACTGTTTGTAACAATGACCGGAAGCAAATCCAGAAGGACAACGCCGATTCCCGCTCCCAGACACCAGCTTAACCATGCAGTTATTGCAATTCCAAGATATATCCATATGCTTGAATCCTCACTTAATGAAAACATTGCAAAGGATTCGTCAACGGTTACATGAGCCGCCAGTATATTTAATGGAGTGTTTGATTCCTCAACCTGATTTAAAACGCATGTTGACATTACAAAATATCTCAGATTAACAACAAAGTTAGTCAAAATGATTGTCATTGCAGTAGCACTGGTTAAAACCATAGATGCGGCAATAATCTGACCCGCTCCAGCATATACCAGAAATGACATGGATATAGTTTCAAGAGGAGTCATGCCTGCCTTTATTGCTATTGCAGCATAACCGATTCCCATCGGCACATATCCCAAAGTAATTGGAACAGCCTTTTTAGCACCATCAATGAATTTTTGTGTTCTTGAAATAATCAACGACTCCGAAAAATTTAAAATTAAAAAAAAGAGCAATTTAGCTGAGTAAATTACTGATCTGGTCTGTTGTAATCAAACCCAAAACAACCATATCCTCATCGACAACAGGAAGACAGGAGATATCATATTTTCTCATCATACGGGCAATTTCCTCTATGGTATCACCGGCATTACAATATTTTACTGTTGTAGTCATGATGTCTCTCAACTGATTTGAATTGGTTGCAATTGATTTGGATAAATCCCAGCTGGTTACTATACCTATTAATTTATAATCATCCGTTACAACCGGAATATGAGTTACATGCCTATCAAGCATTAATTTGGCAGCATCTTTTACATCTGCATTTGATTTGATTGTAGCTATATTTTCCATCATCAAATCTTCAACCACATTTTCTGATAAGAAATTGGCGAAGATATAATTAAGCTGTCCTTTTTCAAGTAAAAATGCATCATGTCCGAAGTTTGATTTGATTTCTGAAAATGACACTTCAACATCATTGGCATTAAGGGCAGTTACAATCTCAGTACTTTGTTCTGTCGGATATAACCAGTCTGAGTCAACGGAAAGCACTTCAACTTTTGCTTCAACATCCCTCAGTCCTTCGACCAGTGAATCGTTAACGGATAAATCAAACAGATCAACTGCCTTTGTAATATAGAGGTAGCTATTTGCATCGAAACGTTTGACAAAGGTTTCTCCCTGATGTTTCAGGTAACTTTCAACCTGGAAATCCACTGAAAAATCATAGCTGATTTCATCTTTATCCTGAAGGCCACGTCCAAATTTAATGTCCATTGATTCATCACTTAAATAGGTAATGTGGGCAATCATACGTGCCAGTGACAATCCGTTTCTTGGAATTTCACCGGATTCATAATAATTTCCACCATTCCAGTTGGGATCTGAAAATATTGACTGGCGACCTACTGCATTGAATGCAATCTGCTGGGGAGATGACATTGCTGCGGTTGCTATCGGAATTGCCTTTTTCATCATTGTAGGATAGGACACCATCCATTCAAGAACCTGCATTCCTCCCATTGAACCACCGATAATCGCAACTAACTGATTGATTTTAAATGAATCAACGAGTTTCTTTTGAACACGAACCATATCTCCTATGGTAATTACCGGGAAATCCAAACCATATTTTTTACCGGTTTTCGGATTGATTGAACTTGGACCAGTTGTTCCTTTACATCCTCCTAAAACATTGGAACAGATGATAAAATATTTTTCAGTGTCCAGGGCTTTTCCTGGTCCTATTACAATATCCCACCAACCGGGTTTTTTATCTCCTTCATGCCATCCGGCAGCATGTGCATCACCTGTCAGGGCATGACAAATCAGAATAGCATTTGATTTTTCCTTATTAAGTTCACCATAAGTTTCATAGGCAACGCAAACTTCTTCCAGAATTTCACCGCTATCCAATTCTATCGGTTCTTCAATGTGGAAATATTTTGTCTCAACAATACCAACAGATTCTTTAATCATCTAATTTCTCCCGAGTCGTAATTTACGCATTGCGCCTTTTGCTGCTGCTTGTTCGGCTTCTTTTTTATTTTTGCCTCTTCCAACACCCATCTGCTGTCCATCCACCAGACAGGCCATAATGAATGTTTTATTGTGAGGAACACCATACTCTCTGATTATTACATAATCTATTTCAATTTCATTTGCATCCCCATATTCTTTCATGGCAGATTTGTAATCTTCAAAAAAGACTCTTTTCTGGTCAATGTATTTGAAAACTAAATCAGATACAAACTGTTTTGCAAAATCCATTCCCTGGTCTATGAATATTGCGCCAAGAAACGATTCGAACAAATCAGCAGTAATGGAAATCACTTCATTTTTTGTCAGATTTGATTCCTCGACTGCAACTTTAAGATATTCGTTTAATCCTAATTTTTGTGAGTAGTATATCAATGCATTTTGACAGACAAAGTTGGATCTTAACTTTGTCAGTTTTCCCTCTTCATAATCAGGGTATTTTTTATACAGATATTCAGATACCAATAAACTTAAAACGGAATCTCCTAGAAATTCCAATCTTTCATAATTGTAATCCAGATTATGGATTGTGGCATATGATGCATGAGTAAATGCAATTTCATATAACTGCTCATTTTCAGTCTCAATATTAAATTTTTCAAGTATATTCATTTAAAGCCCAGACATAATAATTAATAATATTATTAACTATGTGATTGAACTTATATATAAGTATATATAACTATTGTTATAAATAGATTAGTTTTCACGTGCTCTCTCACTTTTCATTTATCATAATAGTGAAAGAATACTCCGACATCTTTAAGGTTGGTGATGAATTTCACAAAAAGTGCATTGGGAATACTTTTCAGACGCTCTCTGATGTAGTTTAAATAAAAAAACAAATAAATTAATAAATGACAATGACAAAGATTAATCAAACTTTTTTCAACAATAAACAAGTCAAAAAAAAGTTAAAATAATCGAATATTGTCTTAACCTTCGGGACGAGGGGGATAGCACGATAATCCCATATTCACAGGAGTATACAGCCCGTGAAGTAAGAATCCTCAACTTCTACAAAGTTGAGGTAGTTCAAATAAGAAATTCCAAATTAAAATTAAAAAGGAGTTTGGTATTATGATAATTAACTGGAAAAAAGAAATAAAAAAAATTGACCCCGACATAAAATTCAGAGCCCAAGGAGGATGGTTGAAAACCGTGGAACAGCTTGACAAAACAGTGACAAACGGCTATTCTCTTGTCGGAGAATTTGTCAATGCAGGTGATTTTGAAGAAGAATACAACGAAGGAATATATCTTGACTGCAACAAAGAAGGCAGCGCCAAAAAACCTCAACTAGACTACAGACTATTCCGTTTTAAAGACGGGAAAGTAAGGTTACTTGATATGGTAATCGACGGAAAGCAGGGATGGGCAGTTGATTTATGGGATGCACTTGACGGAGAACTATAAGAATTCCCCCTCAAACCCCAAAAAATTAATCAATATGGCAAAACTCACAGCAGGAACATGTCGGTGCGAAGTAGGAATCTTCAGCTTCAACAATTGCCTTTTGAGCAAACAATGTAATATTAAATTTCGGATGATATTCACTGCTGATTTCTTTTGTCATCTGAGACAACCCCCTGTAATATACCGGCCTATAACCGGTTTGTGAAATGTTAAAATAGAACTTTTCACCGGTGGCGAATCTATTAAAATATTCTTCAAGTTCCAATGCCTGTTTTGGAGTGATTGAAAATGTAAATCCCATTGTATCATCACTTCTTTGCCTGATTCCAGCATTGGAAATATCAACAGCCAATATATCATCTTCGCCCCTTACAAAAACAACACAGTTTTCCAAATCCACATCATTTTCACGAGCAATATCATTTAAATCAGTCATATTAATTGACCTCCAAAAAAAGTGGTTATTATAGTTAAATTTTTTTAAAAAAAAAGTAGTTTGAAGAAGATTATTAAAATAATCTTCATGGTTTACCAACTTATACTAATCTTTGTCTAGTAGTTGGTTTTTTATTTTGCCAGCTGTATCTCCTTAATTTACTGGATTTACCGAATCCACAAGAAGCACAAACTTTTTTACGTATATGGTAAGTGTTTTTACCACATCTTCTACATCTGATATGGGTCTTTTTATTCTTTTTACCCATTGATGGAGTTCCCTTTGACATTGA